>DAOQTN010000119.1:0-7357 GCA_035340555.1 Anaerolineaceae bacterium
TGGTCGTCAATGACCAGGAACTTGACCCGCTTGCTGCCCAGCACCGAGCCCAGGCCGCCGCGTCCGGCATAACGATTAGGGGAACCCGTCTGCAGATCATTGAAGACAATGCCAGCATTGCCGTAGCCAAACTCACCCGAAACCCCACAGCCGGCGATGCTGACCTTCTTGCCAAAGCGCTCATAGACCTTGGGGAAGACTTCAAACAGGTCCTTGCCCACATATTCAGTGGCATCAAAAAATTCCGCCCGGGGTTGGCCCGCAGCGGCATCCCAGGTCAGATGGATGCCCCACCAGACAGTTTTATCAGCCGGCATCCCCTCAATGATCAAAGCAGACAGCCGCATCTTGCCGGCCATCGTCGCCCAGGGAGTGCCCGCATTGGCCTCCTTGATGCCGCCGGTAAGCGGGGACTTGCCGCCCACTGAAATGCGCGCCGAAGTGGGCGCGGCGCTGCCGGTGATCAGGCCGGGGGCAAACACCAGCTTGTTATTGGGGCCCAGGGGATGGCAAAGGGGATCCACCTCGGCGGCGATAATCGACGATGAAAGCCCGCGCCCGGCAAATTTGGCCCATTTTTTAGGCAGGGGCTGCACGGCAACGGTTCGATCCGTCATATTGATTCGCATCATCAAGCGAGACATGGCAATTGCTCCTTTCAGCACGTTGGAAACAGGATGAGATGATATCGGTTGGGAGAGAGTTACAGGTTTGAGAGATAACTAGAGGTTTGAGAGAGATAACTACAGGTTGAGAGATATGACTACCGGTTGGAAGATGTGGCGACAAGTTGGGAGAATGGGGCTACAAGTTGTGAGATAGGGCTACAGGTTGGGATATGAAGCTCAAACGACCTCCTCTGCAGGCGAGAACGCAAAATGCGCAAACAGGCTCACCCGGCAAACGCCGGGGGAAGCCTCCTTTGCGCAATGGCGGGCACTGGGAATTGCTCCCCAAGCCTTATCGTTCACTTATCCCGGAGGGAATCAGTGAATCGGAGGTCAGTTGGCTGTAGTGTAGCTGTGAAGGAATGTCAGACCGGTCAGAAATGACCGCAGCATCATTGTAGCAAAAACCCGTTGTGATTACAACGGGTTTTTGACGGTTTGACGGTTTGACGGTTTGGCGCTTTGACGGTTTGGCGCTTTGACGGTTTGGCGGTTTGGCGGTTTGGCGGTTTGGCGCTTTGACGCTCGGTGGTGGGACCGTTTTGCTAATCGAGACCTTCTTTGGCTTTTTTGATCAGCTTGCCGCGCTCTTCCGTGTCCAGAATGCGCTTGCGGATGCGGAAGGTGAGGGGGGTCACCTCCAGCAGTTCATCCTCCTGCAGATATTCAATCGCCTCATCCAGACTCATCTGCACGGGCGGGGTCAACCGGATTTCAATGTCCTTGTTCGACTGGCGCATATTGGTGAGGTGCTTCTTTTTGCAGACGTTGATCGGAATATCCCCTTCGCTGCGCTGGGTCTCCCCAACCACCATACCCTCATAAACGTCCACACCCGCCCCCAGGAAAAGCAGGCCGCGGTCTTCAGCATTTTTCAGCCCGTAGGTGGAGGTGACGCCGGTTTCCCAGGCAATCAGGGAGTGGGTGGACCGTCCGCCGATGGGCCCGGCATGGGGCTGGTAACCATAGAAAATTGAATTGATGACCCCGGTGCCGCGGGTGGCGGTGAGGAAGTTATGGCGAAATCCCAACAGGCCCCGGGTTGGGCAAAGGTAGGTGAGATGAACGGTGTTGTCGGGATTATCGAGCATTTCCTGCATGGCACCGCGGCGGCTGCCCAGCATCTCGACCACAATGCCCACAGCATCGGAGGGAACCTCAATGTGGACTTCTTCAAAAGGTTCCAGGATGTTGCCGGCGTCGTCGCGCTGGAAGATGACCTCGGGGCGCGAAACCTGAAATTCATAGCCCTCGCGGCGCATGGTTTCGATCAAAATGGCCAGGTGCAGTTCGCCGCGACCAGAGACGATAAAGGTATCGGCGGTGTCGGTTTCCGCCACCCGCAGGGCCACATTATTGCGCAGTTCAGCCATCAGGCGTTCGCGGAGTTTGCGGGAAGTGCTCCACTTGCCTTCGCGCCCGGAGAAGGGCGAGGTGTTGACGCCGAAGGTCATCTTGACGGTGGGGGCTTCAACCGCAATGGGCGGCAGGGCGATGGGGTTTTCGGGATCGGCAAGGGTTTCGCCGATATTGACATTTTCAAGTCCGGCAATGGCAACAATTTCACCAGCAGCGGCCCGGGCCACCTCCACACGTTCCAGACCTTCATATATATAGAGGTAGCGAGCGCGCTCGGGGTAAAGCTGGCCGGTGACGCCAATGCGCGCCAGCGGCTGGTTGGCGGTGATTGAACCGGCAAAAATACGGCCAATGGCGATATTGCCACGATAGTCATCATAGGTCAGGTTGGCCACAAGGATTTGCAGCGGGGCTTCGGGGTCCACATTGGGTGGAGGAATAAAATCAAGGATGGCATTGAAGAGCGGTGACAGATCGGGTTCCAATTGAGGGGTTGTGCCAGCCTGCCCGGTGATGGCGTTGGCGTAAATAATGGGGAAGCTCGCCTGGGTATCATCCGCGCCCAGCTCGATGAAAAGATCAAACGTATCGTCCAGGGTGCGGTCGGGCTCGGCGTCTTTGCGGTCCATCTTGTTGATGACCAGCACGGCCGGATGACCCATCTCCAGGGCTTTTTTCAACACGAAGCGGGTCTGGGGCATGGGGCCCTCGGCCGCATCCACCAGCAGCAGGACACCGTCGACCATGTTCATGATGCGCTCCACCTCGCCGCCAAAATCGGCATGCCCGGGGGTGTCGACAATATTGATTTTGACCATTTCCCCGGTTTTGGGATTGGGAATGGTGATCGAGGTGTTTTTAGCCAGGATCGTGATGCCGCGCTCACGTTCCAGGTCATTGGAGTCCATCACGCGTTCCACCAGCTGTTGGTTCTCGCGGAAGGTACGTGCCTGGCGGAGAAGCTGGTCCACTAATGTGGTTTTGCCATGATCCACATGAGCGATGATGGCAACATTACGAATATCTTGTCTGGCTTGCTGCATATATAAACCCTTTCAAGTGCTGAACGCACAAGCGTTACATCATATCAAAAGCAGGGCACTTTGAACAGAGGTGACTTTGCATCTTTCATGTTTTTCTTAATATCATGAATTGCTGGTCCACTGTTTGCCGGCCCGAAGGATGGGTCGGCAAGTGCACAATTTTTACAGCCGGCATTACCGGCAGATGGATCACCATCCGGCTCCCCTGTCTGGAGCATTCGCTCCATCATAGACACCCGGCACAACCGCCATCTCAGTCGCTGCCGCAGGCACTATTGGATAAATTGCCCATAAAATTTCCCCGCCTGCAGGTGGACTATGGTAATTGGGCCGGGGAAGGAGGGCACGGACCCGGGGAGAGGGTTGATCACCGGGGCAATCTTGCATCCCATAAAAGCTGCCCCTCCCCCCGCCAAGTCGTGATACAATTTTATTATGCATGCGCTGAAAAGGCCTTATTTTATCTGGGATTACGATCTGACGGAAGCCGATATCCGGGCGATTTTAAGTGGGGAGGATGCGACGCAAAAAGCCTGGCTGGTGGCACGTTTATTGGAATCGGCGCGATATCAGGACATCTGGCGGTACATTTCGCTGGCAGAACTCCAGAGAATTTTCCCAAAACTCCAATTAAAACCCGCCGTGCGCGAGGCCTGGGCGTTTGCGCTGCTTGTGTGGGCCGGGCAGTCTAATGAACCCTAGATTTGCTTTGCAGGACCGCTTTCTGGAACGTTTTTTTGCCGGAGCGCCGGGTAGGTATTTCTATCTGACGGGTGGCACAGCCCTGGCACGATTCTATTTCCACCACCGCGAGAGCCTGGATCTGGACCTGTTCACCAATGATTTCGGACAGGATTTTGCCCAGGTCAATCAAGCGGTACTGGTCATGCTGCAGGCTTTGGAGCTGCAGATTACCAGCCAGGTGGTGACTGATGAATTCATCCAGTACATTGTTGCAGATCAGGCTGGAACACCGGCAAGATTGATCTGGTCAAGGATGTTCCGGTTCATTTTGGCGATCTTTTAACCAGAAACGGTGTCCGGCTCGACAGCCTGGAGAACATTGGGGCCAACAAAGTCCTGGCTGTCTTCGGGAGGACCGATGCGAAGGATTTTATCGATCTGTATTGGATTTTAAGGCACACGGACCTGACCTTTGATGATCTGTACCACCGGGCACAAGAAAAAGACCGGGGGCTTTCAGAACTGTATCTTGCCTACGCACTGCATAATATTGAGAAAATCCGCCTGTTCCCGCACATGCACCAACCCCTTCCTTGGGAGGCGGTAAAGGATTTTTACCAAGCATTGGCTCGAGACCTGCTCAACCGAATCAAACCAGATTAGTTTTTACCCGACATCTTTACCCCCCGCTTGCTCAATAACACCAGGTCAATATTCGCTCATCCCTCCCCTTAAAATCAGGTCTCCACTGTTTTGTCAGACCACAACTGGAACAGTTATCCCAGGTGGTGGAATTGGGCCTCAGTTTTTCCAAGAAACGCCAACCTCTTTGAATTCCAATTGCGTACTCCGTTCCAGCGATTGCTGGAAAGCCGGTCAGAGGTCATCAGAAAACCTCCACCCCATCCCGGGACAATTTCCAGCAGCCACGGAGTCAGACTTGAAAAAACCAAAAGCCGGTGCATTCGGGCAACCGGTGTCGGCAGTTGCGTTCAAGCTGGTCGGCCAGCTCATCACCGAAGAAGAAGCGGGTCAGGTCAACCGCCTCAGCGACTGTCTCAAAGCAGTAATCCGTCCGCGTCCAGGTGCGGCTGCAGCCGTTTGACTCCAGGAAATCATAATAGGGGCGCAGCTTTTCCGGTGGGTTGGGGGTTTCAAAACCTGTGCCGAGCGTTTCAATCAGGATGAGCCAGCCATGCGGCCGGAGCAGGCGGTGGATCTCGTCCAAAACCAGCTCAAGGTCCGGCTGCCAGGCGCGGCGGTCGCCCTGTGCCAGATAGCAGAGGCTCCAGCCGGAGATGACAACATCGGCTGAGGCAGCCGGCAGGGGGATGGCCCGGTGGTCTGCCACCGTAAAGATGTAATTTTTGAGCGGCAGCGCATCAAAACGCTGTGCAGCAAAGGCGAGCATATGCGGCGACAGGTCAAAAGCATGAACAGTGCGCGCCAGCGGGGCCAGCAGTCGGGTCAGGCGGCCGGTGCCGGCGCCCAGTTCCACAATCTGCCGGCCCGCAAAAGAGGTGATCTTGTTCAGTTCGACCAGGAGATTCCCGGCGGCATCTTCGCAGCTTACCAGGCGGTCATAACGCCCGGCGGCTTGCTGATAGATGGTCTGGTGGTCGGGCATGGTCAGGCGGCCAGCTTTTCCCACTCAACCATCAGCTCCTCCAACGTGGTCTGGGCCTGGCCAATTTCCCGGCTGAGTTTCTGAATGCGCTCAAAGGCCTGGGATTGACCGGCACGCTGCAGTTCACTGGAGAGGCGTTGGATGCGGGTTTCCTGTTCATGAATGCGTTCTTCAATCAGGTTCAAGGCCTGAACCCGGCGGCGTTCCTCCTTGTCATTGCCGCGCATGACCGGCTTGGGTGGCATGACAAGGGTGCGGGCAGCCGCTCCCGGAGCAATGGCGCGCCGCAGGACAAATTCGCGATAATTGCCCTTGAAGACATGCAGGGCATGATCGCGAATTTCCCAGATCTGGGTCGCCAGCTGATCCACCAGGTAGCGGTCATGGGACACCAACAGGATGGTGCCGGGGAAGCTGTCCAGGACATCCTGAAGCGCCTCGCGGGCCGGCATGTCCAGGTGATTGGTCGGCTCGTCAAGCAGCAGGAAATTGGCGCCGTCCAGCGCCAGGATCGCCAGTGCCAGTCGGGCCCGTTCGCCGCCGCTCAGGGAGGAAAGCTGCTTGAAAACATCATCTCCCCGAAAGAGGTACTGCGCCAGATGGCTGCGGGCCTGTTCCATGTCCAGGGGTTTGTGACGGGCCAGTTCATCCAGGATGTTATGATCACCTTTAAGCGCGTCATGCGACTGGGCAAAATAGCCAATCTGCAAACTCGCCCCCAGGTTGACACTGCCGGCCAGGGGTTCCAGCTGGCCCAGAAGGACCTTCAGGAAGGTGGTCTTGCCGCTGCCGTTCGGACCGAGCAGGGCGGCACATTCCCCCCGGCGCAGTTCCATCTCACGGATGCTGAAGAGCGTATTGCCAGGATAGCCGATGGCGGCATTCTGCGCCCGCAGGATGATGGCACCGCTGACCTGGTCAGAGGCCAGCCGGGGACGGATATGGGTGGGACGGTTGCCGGGCATTTGAATGGCATTGACCGCCCGGATGGCTTCAATCACATCCAGCGGGCGCTCCACGTGCAGGTCCATCTCGGACCACTTCTTGCCACTGCGCAGGGCCATCAGGCCAAAGTTCTCAACAATGGCAATATCCCGACTCAGCCGGCGCAGGCGTCCCAGGGCCTGGGCATGGGTGCTGTCCCGCACCCAGTTGCGCTGGATGTAATCCACCTCGTTCAAGAGGCGGGTTTTCTCTTCTTCAAAGACCTTCTCGTAATACTCCCAACGTTCTTCCCGCTGGACAAGATAAGACGAGTAGTTGCCCGAGTAGACCTCAATACCCGCCCGACTCATCTCCCAGATGGTGTTGACCGTGTTGTCCAGGAAGTAGCGGTCATGGCTGACGATCAGCACCGCCCCGCGCCAGTCGCCCAGGGTGTGCTCCAGCCATTCAACCGCCTGGGTGTCCAGATGGTTGGTGGGCTCATCCAGAATGAGCAGATCCGGTTTTTCCAGCAGCAGCCGGGCCAGCAGGGCCCGGGTTTTCTGCCCACCGCTGAGATGGGCCAGGGGCATGTGCCAGTAATTTTTACCCAGATCCAACCCCTCCAGGGTTTGCTGGATATCTACTTCATAGCTGTAACCACCGTTTTGTTCAAAAGCATGCTGCAGATCCCCATACTGCTGCAGCAGCGCCTCGGAGTGATCCCCGGCCGCCATCCGGGCCTCCAGGTCATTGAGGCGCTCCTGTTGGGTGCGCAACTCTTCAAAAGCGGTCAGCATTTCTTCATAAACAGTGTTGGTGCGGTCGGCAAAGGCGTCCACCGCCTCCTGTCGTAAATACCCAATGCGGCGGCCCCGCGCCAGATACACCCGCCCGGCAGTGGGTTGATCCAGTCCGGCCAGGATGCGCACCAGCGATGTTTTCCCAATGCCGTTGGGGCCAATCAGGCCAATTTTGCCGTCATTGGGCACATGAACGGTAATTCCCAGGAACAAGTCAAAGGCACCGAAGGATAACCCCAGATTTTCAGT
>DAOQTN010000120.1:0-7322 GCA_035340555.1 Anaerolineaceae bacterium
TCTTCCATATAAAATGGATTGCCTTCAGCGTTGCTGATCATCAGGCGGCGCAAAGTGGGGGGAATAACCTTCACCTTCTGTAAAATATCCTCCACCAACCGCTGGCTGTCCTGGTCCGAAAGCGGTGCCAGGTCCAGGCGGTTTTGGACCGGTTGATCACCGGCCCAACCTGCGCGGCGCTCAAACAGGTCCGGCCGGGCCGAGGCAATGAGCAGCGCCGACTGCCGGCCCAGCAGACGGATCACCTGCTCAATAACATCCAGTGAACTGTCATCGGCCCAATGGATATCCTCCAGCAGAATGACCAGGGGTGAAGAGGCCGCCAGTGATTTAAAGTAATCGACAATAGCGATCATCGCCCGGTCGCGGATCTGTTGGGAATCGGCCAGGATTTCCTTGAGATACGGGCTGTCTTTCAGGTCAAAACCGATGAAATATCCAATCAGGTGCGCCCGCAGCGGGGATTCGCCGGCCGGCCAGGCCGACCCGGATGCCAGGGCACCGGCCGCAATGCCGGCCTCCATTTTTTCCTGAACCGTTTTCAGGGAATCACTATCTTGAATCTGAAAGCAAAAAGAAAAGACATCCCGCAGCAGGGCATAGGGAACGGCCTGCATCTCCTGATTGGCCCGTCCCCGAATGATGGTGCCGGAGACCGGCTGGGCTTCAAGCCAGGCGTCAAACTCCTGCAGCAGCCGGCTTTTGCCCAACCCGGCTGCGGCCACGAGGGTGACCAGTTGCAATTTTCGCTGTGCCAGCGTGGCTCCAAAAATCTCCTGCAGACGGGCCAATTCCACCTCCCGCCCGACCATGCGGGTGCGGATGCCTTCCACGCCCCGACCTGCCATCCAGAATTGATGCTGTTTTGCACGCCGCACCAAGTACGTCTGGACAGGTTCGGCCTTGCCCTTGACCATCAAGAGCGGTTGCGCCTGGAAATCAAACACAGCGCTGACATGACGCCAGGTATTTTGGGATATCAAAATGCCATCCACCGGCGCCGCAGCCTCCAGGCGGGCCGCCAAGTTCACCGTATCCCCCATGGCCGTGAACTCCTGGGTTGAGCCCACCTCACCCAACAGAACCGGGCCAGTGTTAAGTCCCACGCGGATGGTCAGCCCTGATTGGCGCTCAGGATTCCGGCCCAACGCACGCAATGCTGCCCGCATGGCCAGCGCCGCCTTGACGGCCCGTTCAGGGTCATCCTCCCGCGCCACGACTGTGCTCCACAAGGCCATCACGGTGTCACCGATATGTTTATCAATCATCCCCCCGTGAGCGATGATGATCGGATCCAGTTGTCTCCAGACGTCCTGCAACTGGTCCCGCGATTCTTCCAGATCCAGGTTTTCCGCAAGGGCGGACAGACCAGCGATATTCGCAAACAGCACAGTAATCTGCTTGCGTTGACTGGCCGCCACCTGATCCTGTTCCTGAAGCGCGGCCAGTTTCTGGCGCATGGGCCCCAGGGCAGCATTAACCACGTCGTCCCCCAACGTTGAACGCTGTGCTTCCAGCACGGCAATGGCATGAAGAAGGGTCTGTAGATCAGTCATCGGTTTGCAGAGGGGTTATAATTGTCCGGGATAAGATTTTGGATCCGGCGTCACCATCCCGCCGGTGCTGATTATATCGCGAGAGGCGCCCATTGGGTGCCGGAAATCCCCCGCCTGACCAATCAGAGGAATAAGCCATGATCGCCATTCGGGAAGCCGTTTTGAAAGATTGCGCTGAAATTGCGCAGGTGCAGGTGGACAGTTACCGCACCGCCTATGCCGGGCTGATGCCCGGGCCCTACCTGGCCCAGTTTTCTTATGCCGAGCAGGAACAGGACTGGATCAACCTGCTGAACGCCGGCACAACCGATATTCTGCTGGTGGCCGTGGCTGAAACCGGTGCCGTGCTGGGCTATACCCTGGCACGGGTGGAAAAGGACGTTTTCCCGGGTTATGATGCGGAAGTGGTGGCCCTGCATGTGCGTCAATTCTCCCAGCGGCAGGGGGTGGGGCGGGCCCTGCTGCGCGCGGCGGTCGCGAAACTGGCTGCACTGGGTTGTCAATCGGTGATGCTCTGGACACTGAAGGGGAATCCGGTGCGGTGCTGGTACGAAAAACTGGGTGGAAAATATCTGGGTGAAAAGGTCTGGATGCTGGATGATTTTGCGGTCCACGAAGTGGCCTATGGCTGGGAGGATAGCGCGGGCCTGCAATAGAACCATCTCGGGAGGTGTTCATGATCGATAAACAAACGGCCAATGACCTGCTGGCCTCGACTGCCAGCTGGACGGCGAGTGTCCGCGCCCAGGAAAGTGCCCGGGCGGATGGGTTGTTTCGTGATCCCTGGGCGGAGGCCCTGGCCGGTCCGGAAGGGCGGGACTGGATTGCCCAGCGAACGCCGGACAAAACCCTGGCCATTGTGCTGCGCACCCGTTATTTTGATGATTTTCTGCAGCGGGTGAGCCGGGATCAGGGATTGGATCAGGTGGTGCTGATGGCGGCCGGTTATGACACGCGCGCTTACCGGCTGAATTGGTCGGCGGACACCCGCCTTTATGAGCTGGATCAGCCGGCCGTGCTGCAGCACAAGGCCCGGGTGCTGGCAGCAGCGGCAGCCCGGCCGGCCTGCCACCGCCAGACGGTGGACCTGGACCTGGCAAAGCCCTGGCAGGAATTGCTGGTGGCGGCGGGATTTGAGCCCGCAAAACCCTCCCTTTGGCTGCTGGAAGGTTTCCTGTTTTACCTGCCGGATGAGCAGGTGCGGCAGATCCTTGGTCAGGTTTCGAAGCTGGCGGCACCGCACAGCTGGCTGGGATTTGATATCATCAACAGCATCATGCTCAACCACCCCTATACCAAAGCGTGGGTTGACATGCAGGCCGCCTCAGGGGCCCCCTGGATTGGGACCCTGGACGACCCGGTGGCGTTTCTGGCCGCTTTAGGCTGGCAGGCGTCGCTCAGCCAGGCCGGACAGCCGGATGCCAATTTTGGTCGCTGGACGCTGCCGGTGCTGCCCACCGCCATGCTCAATGTCCCGCATAATTGGTTTGTGACGGCCCAGAAGGCGTAAACCGGTTTCCACGCGTTCAACCCCGGTTCAACTCCGGTCAACTCCGGGCAATCCCAGGTCAACTCCGGGCAATCCCAGGTCAACCCCGGGCAATCCCAGGCCAACTCCGGGCAATCCCGGTTCACCACCGGGCAATCCTCCTTCAATTCCGGTCAATTACACTTCAATCAATTCACAGTACTGGAGACCCCCAAATACCAATGTCCAAAAGATCTCTGTCCACCGTCAGGATGGGCTGGGTTGTCTTGATAGCCCTCTTGTGCTCCTGCACACCCAACCAGCAGCCTGTCCGGCCAATCACCGCCACAGCAGCCCGCACCTCGACCCCAACCGCGGCGCCCACGCCGACGCGCTCGCCCCGCCCCACCCTCACCGAAACCCCGACCTTGGAACCCACTGCAACCAGCACCCCGGTTCCACCACTGACCACCCACGATTGGGCCCCGGATAACGTCCTGATCTCCTATGAGATCTACGGCGGTGATGGCGGTGCGCCCTTCAGGATGCTCCTGCCGGCTCAATTGACCCTGTTGTCCGACGGGAGCCTGTTCAAATTGGCGTGGGATAAGGGCTTTGGTGGATATCAATTTTTGCTCGCCAGGCTTTCCCGGCAGGAAACCTGCCAGATCCTAAACACCATCGACCAGGCCGGCTTTTTTGATTACGATCAGGGCTTTTCCCGCGCCGATCCAGCCAATCCTTGGTTTCGGGGGGCGGGCTCAGAAATGATGGAAATTAAAGTTCAGGCCTGGCGGACCAAGTTTGTGGCCTTGGATCATTCAGCGTTTTACCAGGGTGCCGATTATGCCGATTTCTACCCGGTTATTCTGCCGGCGCTGGCCAACACAAATACATTTCTCGCCGACTTGATCCCTGAAAATTCTGATACTTACCATGCCGATCGGTTGGGTTTGTGGCTGCAGGATTTTGACAGCGTTCCGGCCTTTGGCGCACCGGTGGAACCCATCCCCTGGCCAATCCCATCACTCAGGTTGTCCGAGATCCCCCCCAGCGGGTTGAACAGGGGGGCCCCGCCCGGAGCCATTCTTTCTGGACAGGATGCCGAGATCATTTTTCAACTCTTGCAAGAGCGGATCACCGATTGGGGGGTTGTTTTTGTGGCCGGGGATCAGCGCTACGTGATCTTTGCCCGGCCGCTGATGCCGCATGAATTTACCACTGATCAGGCACCACTGATCCCCAGCCTCCAATGCCAGCCCGAGGATGGGTGGCACAGTTTCCCCTGACACCGGGGCCCCCCAGGACCCCAGGCGCTCTCCAGGTTTGAAGAACGCTCGGGGCATGGTTGGGGTCGGCAATTCCTCCCACCCGCCCCAATTCCTCCCACCCGCCCGTTGGTCCAGAGACACACCGCTTCCACGGTTGGCGGCCGGCCCATCCTCAGCAGTGATGGCGAGGGGAAAGTGGGGTCAGGGAAGACTTGTTCAAGCTCCCGGCACCGCCGGCCAGCTTTCGACCAAATGCTGGGCAAGCGCGCGTTTCTGGTGGGCCGATTTCCAGCGGCGGCCGATCAGGGCCGCCACCAGCGGGGCCGGCACCAGCCCCCCCAGAGTCTGGAGCAATTGATTGACCAGTCCGGGGATGACCAGCCCCCGCCCTGCCAGGGCGGCGTTCAACGTCTGATTGGCCACCCGCCCCACATCGCAGGTGGTGATCTGCCCCATCCAGCCCTGGGCCTGAATGGATTGAATGCAAGCTGATGTGGTGGGCATCCCCGCCGGACAGAGCACCGTGACGGTAACCCCCAGGCCGCGCAGTTCCTGGGAGAGCGCCCGTGAGAAATCCAACAGGAAACGCTTGGAGGCGGCATAGGTGGCCTTCACCGGCATCGGATAAAAAGCCGCCAGGCTGGAGACATTGATGATGCGAAAGACCTGCAGTGGATCCCGGTATTCCAGCAGGGAATGGGTCATGTCCAGGGTGCCCTCAATATTCAGGCGAATGATGGTCTGAATCTGCCGGCTGGTTTGTTGGTAAAAGAGTCCTTCGTAGTCCAATCCGGCAACATTGATAAGAGCCCAAAAGTGCAGGCCGCTCGCCCGGATCTGTTCAAACAGATTGGCACGGGCCGCGGCATCGGTCAAATCACAGGCCTGAACCGCAACTTTTACACTATACGCATTGCGCAGGCTGACCGCCAGCTGTTCCAATGGAGCGGCGGACAGATCGGTGAGAAAAAGATCCCAACCACGACTGGCACATTCGACGGCAAAGGCCTTGCCCAGGCCCCCTGCCGCACCAGAAATGGCGACATAACTTGGCCGGGTGGCCCGATCAGCGAACTGAGTCATGATTCACCTCCAGTTGAAAACCGCACATTCTTTCAGATAACGCCCATAACCGGTCTCCGGCAGCTGGATCGCTGGCAGCCCGGCTGGGCTGCCGGGGTTGGCCGTGCTTCCAATAATCCGCGGGGGCGTTCTGGATGCCGGGTTCGGTCAGGAGAAAGACAATACCGGCGGCTGAGGCTGCCGGGGAGAGGCCGCCTGAGCGGCGGATTTTCCAGATCCAGTTCACCAACGGCGGGGTCCCTTTGAGCGCAATATCGGTTTTTACCAGTCCTGGATCAGCCGCAAACGCCCGGACGGCAGCAGCCGGGGCCAAACGGCGGTTGAGCGCCTGGGTGAACAGAACATTGGCCAGCTTGGTATTGCCGTAAGCCCGCAGTCCGTTATAACAGCGGCGCAGTTGGGGATCGGACCAGTTGATACGGGAACCATAATGTGAGGCCGAGCTGACCGTGACAATCCGGGCCGTGGGAGCACTCTGCAGCAGCGGCAGCAGCAGGCAGCTCAACAGGAAAGGCGCCAGATGATTGACCGCCCACTGCAGTTCCACCCCATCGGGCGTCAGTGTCAGCCAGTGCACATAGGTGCCGGCATTATTCAGCAGACCATCCAGGGCTGTTTTCCCCTGGACGGCAAGCAGGGTCTGGATCTGAACGGCCAAATTTCGAACCTCACCCTGAACGCTCAGATCGGCGGTCAGGTAATCCACCCGGGCTGAGGGCTGAAGTGCGCTCAGCTGGCGGGTGGCCAGGCGGCAGCGCTCTGGCGACCGTCCAACCCCGATCACTGCGGCCCCCCGCCTGACCAGGGCGGCGGCCGCGGCCAAGCCGATGCCCGACGTGGCACCGGTGACAACAAAGGTTTTCTCAGACAAATCGGTTTCCATAAAAATTTGCGGGCCACAACAGCCGCCATCCGGCAGCAGCGGAAGCCCGTCGACCTCCTTTGGGATGCTTGTGTTAAAGAATTCGAAATTGCACCTCCGGTATACCCGGTGGGCGGGTGGATAGGCATCTGCCAAAGGGTGGATTGTGGGTGGAGTACGGGTGGAAGGCGGGGTGGAAAAACAAAAAAGGCGCAGCAAGCTGCGCCAGATAGACAACGGGCCAGCATCAACCGTCGAGCAGACCCAGTTCCCGAGCCCGGTTGAGGGCTTGGATGCGGGTTTGAACCCCCAACTTGCCAAAAATATTGTTGATGTGAGTCTTGACGGTACTGGCGGCAATATGCAGCCGGACGGCAATTTCTTGATTGGACAGCCCCTGATCCACCAGGCGAAGCACTTCCAGTTCCCGGCCAGACAGGGGTTCAACCAGGGGGGGCGGACTGGGCAGACTGGCCAGGTTTTCCGGGTTCGTTGGATTCGTTGGATCAGCCGGGGTGTTCAAAGGTGCAGCCTCCGAACGGGCTTGGACACCCAGACGTTTGAGCACGTGGTCGGGCAGAATGTTTTCGGGATGCAGCCAGCGCAGGATGACGCCGCCCAGGACAATCAGAATGGGCGCCATCACCTGAATGAACAGCCCACCGGCGATGGCTCCAAATACAGCAAAGAAGGTCACCCCGGCGACCGCCAGCCCCCAGCCGATCAGGTTGACCAGCGGCGGCCAAGTCTGGTGTTGATAGGCCAGCACCAGGCCAACCCCGATGCCCGCCAGCAGCAGCAGCCAGGCATAGGCCCAGGATTGCCAGTCCCGGGTCACCACATTAAGCAGAAAGACCAGCCCGAAAGCCAGCAGCAGTGAACCGGGGATGTAGAGGATTGAGGATCCGGCCCACCGGGGTTTTGCGGCATATACCAAAATGAAAAGCACGCCCCCCAACATGAGAAAAACCAGCGGCAGCGCGATATTCAAGCTGCCATCCATGAGCAGGTTGAGCACCAGCAACAGGATGCCGACGCCAATCACCAGAAAGCTGGCTGTTTTGAGGGAGCGATCAAACATG
>DAOQTN010000121.1:0-7313 GCA_035340555.1 Anaerolineaceae bacterium
GGTCGTGGCTTTAACAGTTGGCTCTGTCACGATGATCGTGCCGGTATCCGCTTGGCAGCCGGCGACCTTTCCAGTTCTGAACCAGCGCCAGGCAGTGCGATCCGAGATACCGGGTTGCTGGGCATAAACGCTCAACTTCATACCCTAATACTAGCACAAATGTTCCTATTTGTCGGCTCATGGACACAAAACGAATAATCAAATTCGATACCAAATCTAAACCCAATGGGAAGATCTTTTTCATAAAATCAGAATTGTTGAAATCGGGCTGTGCTCAGCCCCTGATGACAGGAGTTTTTGATGAAAAAGATATTGACCTTCGTTGTTTCCCTGATGTTGATCCTATCCCTGGCGGCCTGTTCGGGTTTTTCGGCCAGTTCGATGCCCGGCACCCCGGAAACTGCCAACTTCGATGCCGCAATCGGATCCAGCGCGACCACTGCCGGAGATGCCGCGGCGGCGGCAAGCCCAGCCCTGGCGGCCCAACCCGCCACCGGGACGGAGGTGGGCACAATCCATGAAGATAATCATGAGGCCGCCTCGGATTATGTCTGGAATGAATCTGATGTGATCGCGATTGCTCTGGAGGGCACGACCATAACGACATCCGGTGAGGGGGTGACCGTCAGCGGTGCGGTGGCAACCATCACCGCAGCGGGGACCTACCGTCTCAGCGGCACACTCACAGACGGCCAGATTATTGTCAATGCGCCGGATGATGCCCTCGTGCAGTTGATCCTGAACGGGGTTCAGCTCAACCACAGTTCGGGAGCCCCCCTGGTCATTGAGGAGGCGGATAAAGTCATTCTCATCCTGGCCGATGGCACCCAAAGCACGGTTGCGGACGCAGCCGGGTATGTCTTTGCCACGGCCGATACCGATGAGCCCAATGCGGCCATATTCAGTCAATCCGACCTGACCATTTATGGCAATGGGTCCCTGACCGTCACAGGAAACTATAATGACGGCATTGCCAGCAAAGATGGCCTGCTTATTGCCGGGCCAACCCTGACCGTCACGGCGGTGGATGACGGCATCCGGGGCAAGGATTACATTGTGTTCAAAAATGGCACCCTCACCGTTTCCGCCCAGGGCGACGGCCTGAAAGCAGATAATGAAGAGGATGCCGATCGCGGGTACATCACCATTGCCGGCGGCTCCATCAACGTCATCTCGGGTGCGGATGCGCTGCAGGCGGCCACCGATATAGCCATCACCGCCGGCACGCTTTCCCTCGTCACCGGAGGGGGCAGCCAGAGCTGGACGGCGGCGACATCTTCTGCAAAGGGCATCACGGCCACTGCCGGCATCCTCATCGAGGGCGGCACGGCGACCATCGATGCGGCGGATGACGCCCTTAATTCCAATGGCAACATCACGATTGCTGGCGGGGCACTGACCCTCACCTCGGGCGATGATGGCCTGCATGCTGATGCCGATCTGACCATCAACGGCGGTGACATACGCGTCACCCAGTCGTATGAGGGTCTGGAAGGTGCCGTCATCACCATCAATGCCGGCCGGATTGCTGTGACCGCCAGTGACGATGGCATCAATGTGGCCGGCGGGGTGGATGGCTCCGGCATGGAGCCCGGTATGCTGCCGCCGGGCGGGCGTCCGGGAGGACAGGATGCCTTTGCCAGTGCCGGCAGCTACTTTCTGTACATCAATGGCGGCGAGATCCTTGTTGATGCCGCGGGAGATGGGCTGGATTCCAACGGCGCCATTGTGATGACCGGGGGCAGCGTGGTTGTCAACGGTCCGACTGAAAACATGAACGGGGCCCTGGACTGTATGTCATTCACCATTTCCGGTGGAACCATCGTGGCGGTGGGCAGTGCCGGAATGGCCCAGGCCGCCGGCAGTGAAACCTCAACGCAGTACGCCATCCTGGTAAATTATGACTCTGTTCAGGCGGCAGGAACCTTGATCCATCTCCAGAACAGCGCCGGCGAGGACCTCCTGACTTTTGCCCCCACCAAGTCGTACCAGTCGGTCACCTTTTCCTCACCGGAACTGACCGGTGGCGAGACCTATGCGGTCTTTGCCGGTGGCAGTTCCAATGGTACAGCCGTGAATGGATGGTATCAAGGCGGCACCTATACCCCGGGATCCCAGTACACCACCCTGACCTTGGCGGGACTGGTGACCCGCTCCGGCACCACCGGGATGGGACCGGGCGGCGGTGGTCCGGGAGGGCACGGGATCCGCCCCTAGCCCGCCATTGGTAGCCCGCCATTGGATTGACCGGGAGAGCTGTTCCCCGGGCAGCTCTCCTCATTCCGGCGATCATTGTATACAAAAACTAAACCACTTCCAGGCTTGGGGCAGGTAAGATCAAGATCATCAGGATACACGCGTATCCCAAGGAGACAAACTTGAAACGCACAACAGACATCGCTGATATTCAAAACCAATTTCAGCCGCAGTTGTGGGCGCTGCCCCAGGCCACTCCCAAACAGGCCCCGCGATGGCAGAGTGCCCCCACCGACCTGGCTTTGGCGGCCGCAGGGTTTGCCCCCATCAGCCTGAAACAAATGGATGCGGTGGCTTTGCTCAATCGCGTGGATACCAAGTTCGTCCTGCCCATCGGGCAGTTATTGCAAACCCTGGCTGTTCTGCAGTCGGATTACTGGGTGCTGGCTGTCAATGGTCACCGGTTGAACCATTACCGCACCCTTTACTTTGATACCCCTGATTTTGCCCTTTACAACCTGCATGTCAACGATCGGGCGGACCGGTACAAGGTTCGCAGCCGGCAGTACCTGGATTCTGGCGATTCGTTCCTGGAGGTGAAGCATAAAACCCGGAAGGATCGCACGGTCAAGGAGCGGATTGCCACTGGCCAACCGGTGACCCACCTCACCCGGGAGACCGAGGATTGGCTGCGCACGGTCTTCCCCTATGATGCCCATGATCTGGAACCCAGACTCTGGAACACCTTTACCCGCATCACCCTGGTGAGCCGGCAGCATTGTGAACGGGTTACGCTGGATTTGGATTTGACCTTCCATACCCCCGCACAGTTGGCCCGGCTGGATGGTCTGGCGGTTGCGGAAGTCAAGCTGAACCTTGGCCACACCGGATCGCTGTTTTTGGCGCAGATGCGAGCCCTGCATGTCCAGCCGCGGGGCTTCAGCAAGTACTGCATTGGTGTGTCCATGTTGTACGACCAGGTCAAGAAAAATGCTTTGAAACCCAAATTATTGTGGTTGGACCGGATGACCACCGGAGAAATGGCCGCTGCTGTGCCTGGGGTATGGCAGACCGCAGCCTGAATTGGCAAATCGGCCCATTCACAGACTTACATCCACACATTCACAAATCATTGAATTGGAAGGAGCAGCGCGGTTCCCGCCGCCGCCATCAACGCAGGGGCGGCGACCGCCGGAGAAAATGAGCAATTTTGGCAGCTTTTTGTTGACTTTCGGTTTTAATTTTTTGGTCGCCTTGCTGGTGGTGCGGTTTATCTATTACCCATCCACCCATAACAAGCGCTATGTCTTCACTTTTCTGGCATTCAACACGGTGATCTATTTCGTGCTGAACTTTATGACCAGCATCGAACTGGGGGTGGGGGTGGGGTTTGGCCTTTTTGCCATCTTCTCCATTCTGCGTTATCGCACTGATCCCATTCCGATCCGGGAGATGACTTATTTGTTCATCATTGCCGCCCTGCCGGTGATGAACTCAGCCGGCACCAGCGGAACAATCTGGCCCCAATTGATTGCAGCCAATCTGGCAATCCTGGTCATCATGTGGATCCTGGAGCGGGAGTGGGGGTTCCATTACGAGTCCTCCAAGCGGGTTATTTATGAAAAGATCGAGCTCATTCATCCGGATCACCGGGGTGAATTAATCGCCGACCTGGAAGCCCGGACCGGCTTGAAAATAAAGCGTGTTACGATTGGCAAGATAGACTTTGTCCGGGATATTGCCGACTTGAAAGTCTATTACAATGACCCTGCCCAGGAGGACTGGCTTCACAACGTGGAACCGGATGTGGTTGTGGTTAACAGCAGCAGTGATGTCCAGCAGTGATGTCCAGCAGGAATGTCCAACAGTGATGCCTTCTCTTCCTGATGTGGCCTGTGAATTGGCCGGCTGGCCAAGCCATGGTGTCCCGGACCCGGGATCAACCCGCTGATCCCCAGGCCGTGGCCATTCTGACTGGATTGACTATAATAACCTTATGACGCGAAAAATATTGGTCGTTGACGATACCCGAAATGTACAGGTGCTGTTGAGTGATTTCCTCGGCAACCAGGATTTTGAAGTGCTGCTGGCCGCTGATGGGCGTGAAGCGCTTGAGCTGGTGCATCAATACCATCCGGACCTGATTTTGTTGGACATCATGATGCCCAATATGGACGGTTACCAGTTCATCACCCATCTGCGTCGGGAATCGAGCATTCCGGTGATCATGATCACCGCCCGGCAGCAGGAAGCCGACATCATCCATGGCTTTGACTTGGGGGCCGACGACTACATCACCAAACCCTTCCGGCTGCGTGAACTGCTGGTGCGCCTGCGGGCGGTGCTGCGCCGGGCCGCCCCGCAGGGGGAGGGCGGGGCCCTCCTGATCATTGGTGGGCTCAGCCTGGATCGCGCCAAACATGAAGTAAAAAACGACAGCCAGCTCATCGACCTGACCCCGCTGGAATTCCAAATTCTCGACATTCTGATGCAGTCTCCCGGTCAGGTGATCCGGCGGGCAGATCTGGCCATGCGTCTGATGGAAAATGGGTACAGCGGATCCGAAGCCACGTTGAAGATCCATATCCGGAATTTGCGCCAGAAACTGGGCGACGACCTGGATCAGCCGCGCTATATTGAAACGGTGTTTGGGGTGGGATATCGGTTTGTGGAGGCAGTCGAGTGAAACGTTCTCTGCAGGGCAAGTTGATCCTATCCTATCTGGCCATAGCCCTGATCACGGTGCTGGTTGTTTCCGCCCTGATCCGGCTCACATCCGGCCAGTCTTTGATGAATCTGGTCATGGAGCAGCAGACCGCGCGGCTGAATGAGGCTGTGCAGACCTACTATATCGAAAACGGTACCCTGGAAGGCTTTTTTGAGGCGTATATCCAGCAGATTCCACCGGAAAAACCGGCTCCTGATGAACCGACCGGGGGGCCGGACAAGGGACCAGGCATGGGAGATCTTCGCGGTGTTCACGGACTGGTGGATGCGGAATATCGCGCCCTGATGCCGACCTTCAATTATGAAATCGGGCAAACTGTGCCGGCCGAAGCGATCCGGCAAAAAATCGCCGTTGAGGTGGCTGGGCAGACGATCGCCTGGATTTTGCCCGATACCAGTTTTCAGTTCAAACTCAATGCAGAGGAGCAGTTGTTCCTGCAGCGCACCAATCTTGCCATTGGCCTGGCGGCTCTGGCTGGGATCCTGGCCGCGGTGGCGATGGGATTCTTCCTCTCCAGCCGGCTGCTGCTGCCCATCCGCCGCCTGAAACAGGCGTCGCAAGCGCTGGCCCGGGGCCAACTTCAACAGCAGGTTCCGGTCACATCCCAGGATGAACTGGGACAGCTCACGGCCACGTTTAATCAGATGAGCGCCGACCTGGCCCAGGCTGACCAGCAACGTAAACGTCTGACTGCAGACATCACCCATGATTTGAGCACACCACTCCAAATCATTTCGGGTTACGTCGAAATGCTGGAGGATGGCGAGGTGACGTTGACCCCGCAGCGGATTGAAATTATTAAAACAGAAATTGAACATTTGCGGCGTCTGGTGGGTGACATGACGACCTTAACCCAGGTGGAGGCAGGCGCGCTGGAAATGATTCTGAAACCGGTGCGCCCCGCCGCGTTGCTGGAGCGAATTTACCAGATCTACCAACCCATTGTGGAACGGCTGGGAGTCCAACTTGCGTTGGAACTGCCGGCAGCGTCACCGCCCATCCGGGTGGATGAAGGACGTATGATCCAGGTTTTGAAGAATCTGGTGGATAATGCTCTACGCTTCACCGCAGCAGGCGGACGGATTACGCTGGCGGTTGCCGCCGGCACCCAGGTGCAGCTGCGGGTTCAAGATACCGGTGCCGGGATTGAAGCGGAAGATCTGCCCTATGTCTTTGATCGTTTCTACCGGGCGGACAAGGCCCGCAGCGGTAATTCCGGTAAACTCGGGCTGGGTCTGGCCATCTGCAAGGCGCTGGTCAGTGCCCAGGGCGGTCACATTGCCGCCGAATCCGCTGGGAAAAACCAGGGCACCACCATGGTAATCACCTTTGATCCCGCCGGGGACTTGGACGGTGCGGCGGACCGGTAATCTGGTTCGGGAGCCGACTGCTGGTTCATGGGGGCTGGCTTAATCGGTTCCAGCCTCTGACCTTGCCCCGCTCCGGCCGCGGCCTTGATCAGGACGCTGAATTTTTGTATTGCCCGGGAGGTTCATCCGTGGGTATAATTGCCTCCATGGAAAATTCCGGTCCTGCCGTCCCCAATATCCCTTATTTGCGGCGCTGGTGGTTGGCCATCCGCCCGCGCACCCTGCCGGCGGCCACTGCCCCGGTGTTCATCGGTTTGGCGGTGGCTTTCAGCCAGGGGTATTTTTACTGGCTGCCGGCGCTGGTCATTCTACTCTGTGCCCTCCTGCTGCAGATTCTGGCCAACCTGGTCAACGATGTGGCGGATTTTCAAAAAGGCACCGACAAGAGCGGCCGACTGGGTCCCACCCGCGTGACCCAATCGGGGCTGTTGACAGCGCGCCAGGTCTGGACGGGCGCCGGAGTGGTGGTGTTTGTGGCTCTGCTGGGGGGGGGGTATTTGATCATCGTCGGCGGCTGGCCGGTGCTGGCCATGGGTGCGGCGGCGATCATTTCCGCGGTGTTATATACCGTTGGCCCCTATGCCCTGGAGGATTACGGGCTGGGGGATTTGTTCGCCTTGATCTTTTTTGGCTTTGTGGCGGTTTGTGGCACGACTTATATCCTGGCCGGACAACTCTTCCCGCTGAGCTGGGTGGGAGGGTTGGGGGCGGGCGCCTTGGTGACAGACATCCTGGTGGTCAATAATGTGCGGGATATGGACTCCGACCGCCGCTCCGGCCGCAAAAATATCCCGGTTTGCTGGGGGCGACGGGCGGGTGAAGTGGAATATCTGCTGATGATTATTGCCGCCTATACCGCTCCGGTGGGAGCGGTGCTGCTGGGTTGGGCGGCCTTCCCGCTGGCGTTCGTCGCTCTGGGCGGCCTGCCCGACCGCGGCTACGCCCTGTCGCGGGTGCTGGGGCTGCTGGTGATCGCCTACCTCCCGTGGCTGGTCGCGAGCATCAAGTTCCTGCCTTAT
>DAOQTN010000122.1:0-7263 GCA_035340555.1 Anaerolineaceae bacterium
AGGATCAAACAGGGCTCCACCTCCAACCGACGGGCCACATCCACCATAATTGCCGTACCGTGGTAATTTTGAGCATCGGCACGCAGTACCTGCAGGATCAGGTTACAAGCCGACATACACAGGAGGGATTCTTCATGAAGCCCGGCTGCCATATCCAGCACAATATAATCAGGATGCAGCCTGGCTGCCAGGGCATTAATCCCATCCAAAATCAAACTGATATTCCATGGCGGGCGTAAAGCGGCAATCATATCTTTGGTCCGATTGCTGGCTGGAATAATGTGTAAGGGCAGACCCGGGATTGGATCGCAAATGGGATCCAGGATGGAACTGTTACCGCTGAGGTAATCATTCAAAGTGGGTGCTTCAGAGGGACAATTCAATTTAAAGAAAACGTCCAAGGCCGGCGAGTGTAGATTAACGTCCATTAGAATGACGCGCCGGCCAGCAACCGCCTGCAGATACGCCAGATTGGCAGCCAGGGTGGACTTACCCACACCCCGACGGAACGAATGAATTCCAATTACTTTCATCAGGTTACTCCTCAGGTGGTAATTCTCCAGCCAGGCGAGCCCGTTTTCGCTCACGCATTTCCTGGGCACGGTTTACCAGTTCCTGAAAGAACTCGGTTTCAACAATCTCATTCACTTGATTCTGGCGTTTCGTCTCATCAATTTCAATTTGCAGGCGTTGAACTTCCTGACGCAGAGTTTGCTCACGATGTTCAACCTTGTTGACCATAATGTCAAAAACCTCTGCCAGAATGCCGATCTCATCGCGTAAGCGAACCTTCGTCAACGCTTCCAGATTCTGATCGTAATGGCCATCCCCGATCTGGCGGGCAATCTGGGTCAAGCGGGTAATGGGGCGCGCCAGGCTGTTGGAGTAAAACCAGATTAGCAGGAAGAACCCCACATAAATAACGCCAAAAACTGCCAGCAGAAGCTTGAGCAGAGTGTCCTGTACCTTCGTGACATAATCTGTTTGGAAATCGATTCCCAGAGCGCCGACAATTTCACCTTTGGAATTCTTAATAGGGGTACAGGTGGTTACGCCCCAGTTGCCAAAATCATCTTCGCCTGTGGATGTGTTAAAACTCTCATTGACAATCGGACCGGATAAACCCTGGGTCAGCAAAGTACTGTTTGGCTCTGAGAACTTAAAAGGGGCCCCTTTTGGTGGTGTCAGCACCGCACCATGACTGCCAATATAAACCACTTCGTTTGGCTCGGCACCGGCAATATATGTGTAGACAAAGGCGCGCGGTTCAACTTCATGGACGTGGTATAACCATTGGACATGTTCCCAGTACCGCGGATCATCCGTATAATGATCCGCGTTGACCGGGGCTTCATTCACAAAGGCTTCAAATTCATCGCCGTCGATGCCTTCAAGAGCCCCCGCCAGAGTATTCTGTGCATCAGCCTTAATGAGATTCCAGGTCTGATCGGAGACAAAGTTATAGAACCAATAGAAAATACCAGCAAAAGCAACAGTAAATAGCAGCGTCAGGCTGATGATCAGTTTAAGACGCAGGCTCATATAAAAGCCCTTCGGTTTTGGTTTGGTATGAGGTTCAATATCCGCCATGGTAACTACTCCTATTCTGGAAGATCCGCGGGAATGGATTGCAAGGCTTGCTGTACTGACCAATGATCGGCAGGAATACCATAAAAGTCCACCAGGAAGCTCAGCAAACCTGAGCGGATCATTGCACGGGAAGGTAATTCATCGAAAGATTGGGGGTTCCGGGGAAAGAATCCCAGATTGATGGGATGATAGTTCAAAGAGCCGGGGGGCAAAGACGTCGTACAGCCATCAGGCAGCCGCGGCTCATGATAACTCACCGGTAGTAAAATGAAACCGTATTGACGATATTGCTGCAGAAGTCGACTAACATCCACTTCAGCAATATAACCAGGTGGGATGGGTTGATCAAGGCACCGGGCATCCGCAGCAATGGCCTGATGAGTCTGGGTAATCAAGTATTCTGCCAGGCGCTGGTGGCCGTTAATGACCAAACGACGAAATTCTGGACGTACAGCCAGATACACGCCAATCGCCAGATTACGTTGAGTATGATAACAAAAATAGGTCATCCCGGCAGGCTGTTCATTTACTTTTACCAGCCAGAGATGACGGATAAAGGGCGGGATTGAATCTGCTGGTTCCCAAGTAATCCGCTGTAATTCATTGACAACATAGGGAATAGGCGCATACTGCGGGAAGAGTTCATCAAACAAGTCCATTAATTCAGCCACATCCCCTGCCGACGGCGTTCGCAGCAGGTCCACCACCCTCACAGTGACTTCTTGCATGGTCTCCCCGCTCATTAATTCTCCTCTCTCCACAGCAAGATCGATTGACGCCGGCTGCGGAATTGCCAGATGAAGCGAATCCAAAGACCTCTGAACCGCCCAATGCTCCAATGGAAGCTCATAATAATCCTGCAGAAAGGTCAAGACGACCTCACCCATTTGGGCTGTTGTCAGTTCACCTGCTGTTGATAATGGAAATACACCCAACAAGAGCGGATGAAAGTTGATTTGCTCCAGCGCCTCGACACCAACCATACTGGCCGTCATTCCCGCCAACGGTTCAGCATAAGCCGCATCGATGGCCTGCATCCCCATTTGTTCATAACGCGCCATCAAGTGAGGATAATCCACCTCGGCAGCCAATCCCAACGCCGGCAATCCCGCAGTTTCTCCATCCAGCCGAATTTGATGCAACATATACTCCAGAACCCAATCCGAGAGTCGTGAAACGCCAGATGGGGCCGCTTTGCGATAATCCACTCTTATGGCAATGAAAAGCAGCAGGCCGATTGAACGTCGCCGGTTGTAAAGGAAAAACGCCATACCGGCCGGATGTCCCTGCACGGTGATAAGCCAAAGATGGGGCTGGAACAAAGCCGTTGGGTCCCAAGGCGCTTCTGCTGCGGTACGCAGTTCATCAATATTCACTGGTTCTGCAGCGTACTCTGGAAACTGCTCCGCAAAAACCTCCAAACAGGCCGGGAGCAGATCGGCTCCTTGGTGAGCCAGTTCATGGATTTGCAATCCAGTATCAGGGTGTTCAGCTATAATCATGGGTTAAAAATCCAGTTTATCCATCACATTGGTGGCCGTGGTGCGGCGGCGCTTCAGCCGCCAATTAAGTAAGCTGTTATCATAAACTTTCTGCATCTTGTAGATCCATAAAATCGAAAGCATTGCTGCCAGAGCAGCCATGATTAAATAGAGCCAGTTTAAATCCGTTTTCATCCAATGTCCGATGAGTACAATCGCGCCGGTTAGGAGGACACCACCAATTACACCAACGGCAGGCAGATAACCGTCTATAAAAGTACTTGCCCGACCGCGACGCTCTTCAGGTATTAAGGATTCAAGTGATTTCATGGCAGAATCATGCACCGTCAGGCGGGCCAACATGTAGATGCCAATCCCGGCAATCACTGGCACCGCCCCCGGCGCTACCATCATCAGCACAGCCGCCACCAAGGCGGCCACCGGCAGCACAAAGAATGCCCGTCTCAAATCCATGGCGGCCAGCAGCCTGCCAGTAAACAGCACTTGCATGGCAAATCCGCCCAAAGCCAAAGCCAGCCGGAATATGCTGAAAAAGCGCTGATAACTAAACTGATCAGGGTATGCTTGATTGGTTATAGCCAAAAAGCGAAATTCCAGCATCAACCAACAGGCGGCAAGTGCCACGACAACATACATCAGATAGCGAAAAGAGTCTACATTACGGACAAAATCCCAACCTTCCACCAGCGTTTCCCGTAAAGTTTGTTTCTGGCGGACGGTAATTCGGGGTTTCATGTTCCGCAGGCCAAAATGCAGCGCCAACCACGCGCCTAAATACAGCAGAGCATTAAGAGTCAACACTTCTTCTATTGAAACATTGATCGCCAGCATGATTGCCGGGGCGGCAATTGCCAGCCCAATACCTATCAATTCGCCCACAAAGCTTAAACTGGATATCAATGGAAACAGACGCTTTGACTGTTCCATGCTGTAAAGGTCATTGGCCAGCACCCAAAAAACCAGTGGGAAAAAGACAAACTGCTGTTCGGCAAACACAAACGTAATCGCATAGTTCAACCAGTCAGGGGCCCCCCAGAGAAAGAGCAACCGTAGGACCAAATAAACCAAGGCAAACAACAAGGCCATGGCTTTGACCAATTTTGTGCGATCAAACCGATCCACTATCAAAGATTGGAACCCCCCGGACAGGAAAATAAGCGCGTAATCCACCAGATAGACAATCAAAATCGAATTGATTCCTCCGGTGTTTAAAAAACCACTGACCGCCACAATGCCCCCTAACTGCATGGTCAGCGAGTTGACCAGCAGAACCAGCCCCAAGATCAATATCAGGGGAAATTCACCCGGATGGAGACGAAAGACGCGGTTGGTGGCCTGCATGGGGGGGCTCCTGATCAGCCAAGTATTTGTTGGGTTACAATTTGTCGATAAATCTTGCTGATGGGGTGATCTGGATATTTCACACTGAAGACACCCGCTGAAGCCAGAGCCATCATCTCATCCGAGTGAGGCAACAATCCAGCCACCTCAATTTGATAGGTTCGTTCCACTCGGGAGCGGACATCTGCCAGATCAAAAATTTGGGGGATTTTATTAACCACGAGCGCAATGCGCGCCACACCCAATTTGCGCGCAATATCCAGTGTGACGGCAGTCCCCTGATAATCTTGCTGGTCAGGGCGCATGATGATAATTAATACATCCGATATGGCAATTGACAGCAAGGTTTCTTCGTTAAGGCCGGGATGCGTATCGATTAACAGCACGTCAAGATGCAGTGAATCCACCAACTTCTGGAAACCATCATTCAGCAAACTGACATCGTATCCCTCCCGCAGCACCCGAACAATCTCGCCGGTTTTGATGCTGGAAGGAATGAGAAAAATCTTGCCGGATACCGGCACACCCAGGCGGGCGGTGACGTCCAGAGCAGCGTCCTGGATTTCGCATTTACCCCAAAGATAATCATTCAGGGAATGCACCATGGCCTCTTCCTGTAGATTAAAGAGCACATGAATCCCAGGAGACTGGATATCCGTGTCCACAATGCCAACTCTTTTTCCCAACAGAGCAAGTTGAGCCGCCAGATTGGCCGTGGAATTTGATTTACCTGTGCCACCGCGGAAGGAGTGTATTGATACAATTTTGCCCATAAGATTTTTCCTCCAATCTTTATGATTCTTTGGTTTCGGATTCAGCAGGAGTGTTTTTGCTCTGGGTGATGCGTTCGTCCAGAGCAGTCCAGATTCCAGGCGGCAAAGTGACGCCTGATTTACGGCGCAAGTTGACCTGATAGGTGGCAACGCCGCCGCGTACAGTGCGCTGCAACCAGCTCTGTTTTGTCAGTTCAGCCAATGCCTGGTCCAACTCATCTTTCTTTAAACGGCCAGATTCAGGCATGGCATCAACAGCAGCACAGATAGCAGGATATTCCATCTCTGTTTCACGCAACATGAGCCGCATCAGTTTACGCAGATTCGGTGGCAGCTCGGCTAATTCCAACGCGGTAATACCCTCTTCCCGCTTCTGGACGCTCAGGCGCTGCTGCAAGCGATCAAAAACGCCACCCATACGACCTCGCTTCCTGTTTAGAACAATTCCGGCATGGGAATGGGCTCGGGTTGAGGCTCACATTCTCCACACCAGATGACATTGGCAACAGCCAGACCCTTGGGGGTGTTGTCTCCCCCAAGAAACATGGCCAAGAATGACGGCATAAATTTGGCGTGGTCTTTGCACACCCCGCGCCCGCAAAAATAGCAAGTGGCTCGCGCCGGTTCATCACAATGCCAGCATAACATGAATGGTTCCTCTATTCCTGGCTCAAAGGGCCATTAACTTTTCGGCTATCTGGTGGATACCCCGCGACCATTTGTGTTCGGGATGGCAGAGTGAGAAGAGATCCGCACTACCCAAATCTGCCATATCCTCGCTAAGCGGCAAGACGGCTGCAACCGGGACGCCGTAGGTCTTTTCCACATTAGCCCGGGTCTCCTCTGGCGGATATTTTTCCAACAATTTATTAACCACCAGCATCATCTCTGGCACATCCAAACTGCGGGCCACATCCACGGTTACAGCTGTCCCCTGAAAATCCTGTTGATCCGGACGCAGGATAATAATCAGGATATCTGAAATAGCCACTGAAAGCATGGTCTCCTGATTAAGCCCGGGATGGGTATCCAAAAACAGATAGTCAAGCTGCAAATCCTTCAAGAGGCCCATGATGCCCCGATTGAGCTGCATGACATCATAACCGTCTTTAAGGACGCGAGCAATCTCATCACCGTTAATGCTTGATGGGGCCAACCACATTTGACATCCCGTCAATTTGGATCGTCCGGGGAACTGATCACTGGCTGCAGCCGAGCCAATATCATAGGCCACATCAACAATAGGACATTCACCATGCAGGTATTGGTTAACCGTGTGTCCCATTGTCCGATCATTGAGGCCAAAAAGGACATGAATGCCCGGAGATTGAATATCCGTATCCACTATTGCAACACGTTTTCCAGCCAACGCTACTTGGGCCGCAATATTCGCAGTCAAGTTCGATTTCCCAGTGCCGCCACGAAAGGAATGAATGGAAACTATTTTGCCCATAAATAACTACTCCCTGTGAAAGAACTTTTGCTTAGCCATCATGGTGATGGCGTTTCCGTATCAGATGATGCAGCTGGTTTGGCCGCAGTACGTTGCTGTAAAGCGGCATAGAGATTAGGGCCACCACTGGCTGGCCGTGCCGCCGCTTTCTCTTTAATAGCCTCTTCCAAGCGACCATAGAGTGGACTGCCCCCTTCGGGAAAGATATTACGCAGATAAAGCATCGCGTATGCGCCAATACTCCGGCGAGCTTGATCCATTTCTTGCTGAAGCTTGGCAATCTGATCCTCTACACCTTTGCGCATTTTAGGATCAGGCAATTTCTCAGCTGTTTTTCGCAAAATCCCCAATCGGGCCTGTGCCAGCAGCAATTTCTCAATCTGTTCCGTTTTTCGCGAGCCAAAGCGGACAGCCAGCGGCGCTAGTACTTTTTGAAGCGTATCCATTCGCTGCACAACAGCAGCCTCTTGGGCAGTGACGCGATCAGCATCGCCCAGTTTTTCCTCAATCCAGCGTTTTTCCTCATTGAGACCGCGCCGAATGGACAGGATGATAAACACGGCCCCCCCGGCGCCCACCAGAAACGCAAAGAGAAGCACAATGC
>DAOQTN010000123.1:0-7262 GCA_035340555.1 Anaerolineaceae bacterium
TTAGAGAAATGGCAATATTGCGCGGTGTCTGCGGCCGGAGGGAGTCTTCCCGGTACCAGCCTTTGGCGGTGACAAAGGCTTGCATGTGGGTGGTCAATTCGGAAATATCCATGACATCCTTTCATGTGCCTGCCCGGCGGCGCCGGGGCAGCAGCAGCCACAGCCACCAGACAAGCGTCCACATGGTGGGTGGGAGATATAGAATCCAGCCCTGATCCAGGCTGCGGCTGATAAAAAAGACCGCCCAGGACAGGAGCAGCCCACCCAGCCAGAAAATCACCCCGGCCGGACGGTTGACCTCGCGGTGAAGCGCCCAAAGAAACATGGGTAAAATCAGGGCCAGTTGTTCATAGGACAGCCCGCTGGGGTGGAACAAATAAATCAGCAGTCCAGCCAGGCCGAACGCCGGCAGGGGTGCGGCAAGCCGTCCGGCGGGTTTAAAGACCAGGCAGGTCAGACTGATCAAGCCGGCCAGTGCCGTCAGTCCCACCAGCCAGTCGGCCGCCCAACCGCTCAAGCCGGCCAGCGTCAGAAACTGGAGCAGCATCAATTGAACCACATCCCCCCCGGCATGCTCAAAAGTGGTGTAGTATTGAATCTGGGCCAGCCACTCCCCGACCCAATTTGGGGCATAGCTGAAGGGGATCAACAGTAGCACCAGGGTCAACCCCAAAAAACCACCCAGCAGATGATAGGCGCGGCAGCGGAGGGCCAGCAGCACCGCCAGTAGCAAAAAAGCCCAAACCAGTTGGGGTTTAATGGTGGAGAGTGCCAGCAGAAACCCCAAGCCAAGTTGCTCGCCGCGCCTGGGAGCTGTCTCCCGGGCAAGAAACCGACCCCAGAAAACCAGTTGCGCCAGGATGACCGCCAGGTTGAAATTTCCCAGGATCAACGCCAACACCACCGGGTAGTAAAGGATGAGGCTCAACCTGATCCAAACCGGCCGCTGCGGGAACAAAAGCAGCGGGAGCAACACCAGACCGGTGATGCCCAGGGCCATCCAGATCGCTTGGGCCCAGTCAAAAGGCAGTGCCGCCAGCGGGCCAACCAGCAGCAGGCTGTGGGCCGGGTAGGCAAAAATCATTTGATCTTCACCTGCCAAGGCCGGCCGGCCGTAGATGCCCTGCTGAATTTGGGCAGTCACCGCGGGGCTGTATGGTGACAGGTGTTCAATAAAGGTCGCCCGGGCAGCTGTCCAGAAAAAATAGAAGTCGGCCCCGATCCGGTTGCCGCCCAGGGCGGCATGGATCCCAACCGAGAGCAGTCCCAGCAGAGCCACCAGGGAGAGCACGGCCAGGATCCGCCCCAAACCAGGCTGATGTTTCATGATCGCCTCCGCATAGCCGGCCAGAACAACCAGATCAGCCAGCCCAGATGATACAGCAACCGCCAGCCGCTGTTCAGGGTCGAGGTGGGGTTGGCGCGTTCAATGACAAAGGTTGCCCACGACACCAGCAGACCGCCCCAGAAAAAGATCCCCAACGGGGCACGCCATTCCCGGGGTGCAACAGCTGCCCAGAGAAAGAGCGGGATGAGAAAGCGCGCCTGTTCATAAGAGACGGAATGTGGTGCCAGCAGATAGGCCGCCAGGCCCAGCCAGGCCAGGAGCCGCAGGGCACTCTCCCCGCCCCGCCACCAGCGCCGAAACAGCACCAGTGTCAGGACAGCCAGCAGCCCAATCAAAATGATTGTCAGGGTGTGGGCCGGCTCCGGCGGCAGGGCGGCCTGTAAAAAAATCTCCAGAGCCGGCTCGGCTGGATGATAAGTGGTATATTTCTGCAGCACCCCCAGCCAGAGTGCAGGCCAATCCGGGACAACCATGAAGGAGAGGGCCAGCATGCCGCCCAGGCCTCCCAGGAAACCCCACGCCAGAGGCCAGGTCCGCGAGCGCAGCACCCAGACCGCGATAAAGATAAGGAACAACCAGGAGAACTGGGGCTTGATGGTGGTCCAGGCCAGCAAAACTCCCAGGGCAGCCCAGCCGGTGCGGGTGTACTGCCGCTCCTGCAAAATGGACGCCAATACCACCAACAGGATGGCGGTAATTAAAACCACAAAATTTCCCAAAATCAAGGCAAAAGCCAGGGGGAAAAAGAAGAGGCCGCCGGCAATGCTGCGCAGCGGCACAACCGGTTTCAGCGCCAGACAGGCGGCTGTCAGGGTAATCAGATTAACCGCCAGCCAGGCGGCCTGGGCCCAATCGAACGGCAGGGCCAGAAACGGCAGCACCGCCAGCAGGGCATACGGCGGATAGGCAAACAACATCTGGTTTTGACCGGGAGCGGCAAGGTAATCGTAAGTGCCGAGCTGGACAGTGGTCCCAATTTCATCCCCGTAGGGATTGCCCCCCGTCAGTGCGGCCCGTCCAGCCAGCCAGAAAATATATAAATCCATGCCCGGCGTATTGTCCTGCATGATGCGGTGCACCGCCCAGGTCAGCCCGGCGGACAGGACCAGTGCAACCAGAATCAGTCCCAGGAGGGTCTTGCGCCCCGCGCCCATCACCGACATTCCTGGTGTTGCTGGTGCTACTGGCAGTGCTGGCGTCGCTGGCGTCGCCGGCAGTGCTGACACCGCTGGCGCTGCTGGCGCTGCTGGCGTTGCTGGCGTTGCTGACACCGCTGGCGCTGCTGGCAGTGCTGGCAGTGTTGGCACCGCTGGCGTTGCTGACACCGGTTGGGGGCTCATGATCAATTTCAGGCGCGCTGGTCCAGCGCTTCCAGCGCAGCCCGGGCAGACTTGCGCTGTTCAGGGTGCCAGTCCGGTTCGGTGACCATGCGGCGCAGGTGTGCCAAGGTCGCCCGCCGGCCGGCTTCATCCAGGGCGTTGAATGCCTGGCGAATTTTTGCTGGTTGCCGGGACAACAGGTGGTCCCAGAGAATTTCAAGCGGATCAGGCAGCATGGGATCCTTAAAAAACTGCCCCCTTCACAAGAAGGGGGCAGCAGGGGGGTTATTCTTCCTTCTTGCTTTCCATTTCCTTCTGGCGGATAGCCACCAGTTCCTGGGTCAAATGCGGCGGGACATTTTCGTAGCGCTCAAATTCCATTGTAAAGATGCCGCGGCCCCCGGTGATGGAGCGCAGTTGGGTCGTGTAGCGTTGCATTTCAGCCAGTGGTACCGTGGCCGTAATGGTCGAATGGCCCCGATCCGAATCCATGCCCATCACACGGGCCCGGCGGGTGTTCAAATCACCCAGCACATCACCCATGTTGCCTTCCGGCACCATGATTTTGACCATCATGATCGGCTCGAGCAGCATGGCCCCAGCTTCCTTGAAAGCCAGTTTGAAGGCTTCCCGCCCGGCAATTTCAAAGGCGATCGGTTTGGAGTCAACCGGATGTTCCTTGCCATCCGTGATGGCCACGCGGACGCCAGAAATGGGGTAGCCGGCCAGGACACCTTCCTTCATCACGCTCTGAATACCCTTGGTGATGGAGTTGGCGTAGGACTGGGAAACCGCACCGCCGAAGACCTCCCAGACGAAATCAAAATCGCCTTCGGGATAGGGCTCAACGCGCATATGAACTTCACCGAACTGACCCGAACCACCGGTCTGTTTCTTGTGGCGGTACATGGCCGAGCCCTTGCGGGTGATGGTTTCACGATAAGGCACGCGGGGTTCGCCGGTGACAATACCCACCTGGAACCGGGTTTCCGCACGGCGGATGGCCACTTCGATATGCTGGTCACCCATGCCCTGGAGAATGGTCTGGTTGGTTGATTGGTCATTGTGCCAGCTCAGAGTCATGTCTTCTTCGCACTGGCGGGTCAAGGTGGCGCTCAGTTTGGTCGAGTCCGCCTGGGTCTTGGGATGGACCGCCACCCGGTAGAGTGCACCCGGATACTCGGGGCGCGGCAGGGTCAGGGGATGAGCCTTGTCGCAGAGCGTATCGCTGGTGGAGGTTTCCGACAGTTTGGGCACCACACCGATATCGCCGCTGTGAAGCACCTTGATGCTGATGATTTCCTTGCCGCGCGGCACACTGATGGTGCCAAAGCGTTCTTCAATGCTCTTGTTCTGGTTCCAGACCCGGCTATCCGAGCTGATCATACCGGAGTACACCCGGAAGAAGGTCTGCTTTCCCACAAAGGGATCAGCAGTCGTCTTCCAAACATAAGCCGCCAGGGGACCGGAGTCGGCGGCCGCCAAGACTTCATCGCCATCCTTGCCCTGGGCGGTTGCCCGGGGGGCTTCAGCCGGGGAGGGCAGCAGGGTAACGATCGCATCCAGCAGCGGACCAATGCCAATTTCGGCTGAGGCAGCCGAGACAAAGACGGGGGCAAAGGACCGACTGATCACACCGGCGCGCAGCCCGCGCAGGATTTCGTCATCAGACAATGTCCCAGCTTCAAAATATTTCTCCATCAGGGTATCATCACCCTCGGCAGCCATTTCCATGAGTTTGACGCGGGCTTCATCAGCCGCAGCGCGCAGTTCGCCCGGGATCTCAACCACAGTCTTGCCATCGCCCTTGTACGCCTTCATGGTGAGCAGATCAATCACGCCCTGGAAGGCGGCTTTCTCTCCCCACGGAAGTTGTAATGGGACCAACCGCAGATCGCTGAAGGCTTCAATTGCCGCCAGCGCCTTGGCGTAATTGGCATTGTCACGGTCCATTTTATTGATCACCACAAACCGCGGCAGGCTGAAGCGGTTGCAGTAATCCCAGGCAATTTCAGTACCCACCTCAACACCGGAGACGGCATCCACCAGGAGGATGGCGCTGTCGGCCACACGCAAAGCTGAAATAACCTCGCCGATGAAATCATTGTAGCCGGGTGTATCCAGGAAATTCACCTTGACATTCTTGTATTCCACCGGCAGAACGGAAGTATAAATTGAAATTCCGCGGCGCACCTCTTCTTCATCAAAATCGGAGATGGTCGTGCCATCTTCGATTTTGCCCAACCGGGTGGTGGCACCCGAAAAATGCAGAAAAGCCTCTGCGAGCATCGTCTTGCCCAGCCCGCTGTGTGAGGCCAGTGCAACGTTGCGGATTGAATCAGTTGTATACTCTTTCATGCACCAGAATCCTTCTTTAAGTTAGTTCTGCTGTCAACGATCAATTCTTAAAAATCGCTGTGGATAGCCAAGAACAGCGTTGACGGTTTTCGCAAACTGGCATATTATAACACATCCCAAAGTTCAACCAAAGGTGACTATTTACCATGTTTACTTCCAAACGCTCCTTTTTGTTGGTTATCACCCTGCTGGTGGGTATATTGCTGCTGCTGAGCGCGTGTACCGCCACCCCCGTCCCGGCCACCCCCACGCCCACCACCGGGCCCTGCGCCTTCGTCTGGGCCTCCTATGATCTGGAAGAGTCCAGCCTGAAACTGCAGGCGGCCCTGGACGCGGCCGGCCTGGAAAACATCACCGGCAATGCTTCCGTTTTTGGCGAAAACTGTGTCAACGAGGACGGCAGCATTGAAAGTTTTGCCGCCCGGGATGTGGATATTTATCTTTCGATAGCGGTCGATTCGCTGCTGGATACAGCCTCCATGGGCGAGCAGGCAATGGGCGCCGTGGAAGTCCTCATGGCACTGCCGGCGGACACCTTCCCCAATACCATTAATTTTGTCAATTTTCAATTTACCGACGGCGGCAACGTCTTCTACGTCCAGCAAAGCTATGCCGGTCTGGTGATCCTGGTTGAAAGCCAGCCCACCGGACAGGAATTTTACAAGTCCATTCAACAGCCTGCGCCGTTCTAATCGCACGGCGACAGCGCCATCCTCTTCCCATAGCACCGCCGCCGTCAGATCCCTTTCCGTGGCACCGCCGCGCCGTCAGATCTGGTTCCAGGGATGTTCCGTGGCCCCCGCGTGTTTTGAATCGGCCGTGTGCTGCAGTTCTTTTTCCATCCGCCAGGCAGGTTCCTCCATCTGATGCCAGACTCCGTGCTGGTCCGGATAGGACCAAAAGCCCGGTTCAGGAGCGGTGATCTCAAAGCCCAGCCGCTGGTATAGTTGCTGGGCACGGGGATTATCCCGGGCAACGTTGAGGGTCAGGGTCCGGTAACCCCGCTGGCGCAGATCATTTTCCACCACAGCGACCATCCGACTGCCCAGCCCCCGGCCCCGATAAGCCGGTCGGACCCGGAATGAATACAGATAGGCGCGGTCACTGCCGTTGGCCAGTTCCGGACGGTCGCAGTCGAGTTGTATAAATACCTGGCCAATAATGTCACCCTGGAAATCGGCCAACCAGATGATGGCCTTGTGTTTCAACATCCGGTCATAGGCCTGCTCGAAGATCCGACGGAAATGGGAAAACTCGCCCTCCCATTCCAACGCCGGCAGGTCTGAACGCACCGCCGGGCGGATGACGATGGTATCCAGCCAGGCCGCCGGCAGCAGCGTGGTCACAGGTGGCGTGTTCATGCCTCAATCGCCCCCAGTCCGGCCAGCAGTAGTTCAAGCAACTCCTGCTCCTGATCAGGCGTGCGAACATCCCCATCCAACCAGGCGGCCCGCAGCCGGGCCAGCACGGTGCGATAAGTCGGACCGGGGGGAAGACCGCGCTGGCGCAGTGCCGCCCCATCAGTCAGGGGTTGAATTTTCTGCCAGTGGGTGACATAGGCCGCCAGGGCGGGATATTCATTCAGGGGATCGGCATTGACCGCCAAGGCATACAGCACCACCTGGGGCACATCATCCAGCCAGGCTGTGATTTCCGATGGCCGGGATCGGGCCAGAGCCGGTAACTGACGGACCAAACGACTGTGATACTTTACAACCATCAGCAGCGGCCGGGAAAATCGCAGGGTATCGCCAATCGCATCCAGCATCTCAACCGGATACCGGCCCAGCCAGGCCAGATATCCCAAGACCCCGCGCAACGGCAACCCACCAACCTTTTCCGGCAAGCTCCAGATCACATCCCGGGGTTGGATCAATAATTCAAATATCCGGCTGCGTTCCGCATCCCAGGAGAGGGCCGGATGAATGGCCCCCAATAAATCCAGATTGTCCAGCCGGGCCATCATCGCGGCCGCCCGGGGCTCGGCAAAGATCAGATCAAATTCGTGTCGCAGCCGCTCACCGGTAACCTGATGCAGCAAATCGTGGGCCTGGGCCAGCAAATCCCGGGTGCGTGTTTCAATTTCAAAGTCAAAGCGCTGCTCAAAGCGCACCGCCCGCAGCATCCGGGTGGGGTCATCGATAAAAGACAGGGAATGCAGCACCCGCACCAGGCGGTTATCTAGATCACCCAGCCCCCCCCAGTAATCGTAAAGATCGCCATAATGCCGTCCATCC
>DAOQTN010000124.1:0-7257 GCA_035340555.1 Anaerolineaceae bacterium
CAATTGACAGGTGCATATATGACAAGACGTGATTTCATCAAAACCGCCCCCGCGGCCGCGACCGCCCTGGCCAGCGACGTCGCCTTCGCCCATGGCGCTGCGAATGCCGATCTGGTCCGTGATGACGCTGGCAATTATATTCTTCCTCCTCTTCCTTATGACTATGCCGCGCTGGAACCCCATATCGACGAAGCGACCATGCGTTTGCATCACGACAAACATCACCTCGCCTACGTCAACGGCATGAATGCGGCCCTCAAGGCCCTGGCCCAGGCGCGCGAAACCAGCAACTTCGATCTGGTCTCCTACTACTCGAGCCAGCTCTCCTTTCACGGTTCCGGCCATTTGATGCATGCCATCTTCTGGAAGAATATGGCTCCCAATGCCGGCGGCGAGCCCAAGGGCGATCTGGCCAGAGCGATCGAGCAGGACTTCGGCTCCTTCGCTGCCTTCAAGGCCCATTTCACTGCCGCCGCCACCAGGGTCGAAGGTTCCGGCTGGGGTGTGCTCGGCTACGACCCCATGGGCAGAAAACTGCTGGTGCTGCAGGTCGACGCGGCGGCGGTGGTGCCGCTCCTGGCGGCTCTCTCCGATCCCCTGCCGGAGATTGCCCGGCGTGCCGGCTACGCCATCCGCCAGCTGCAGGCACAGGACGCCATCGATAAACTATGCGCATTATGGGCGGAACAGCGTGACCCCACACTGGACCAGATTCTGGTCGACGGGGGCTATACCGCCGCGGCCCCGGCTGAACTGCGGCTGCTGACCCAGCTCAAAACCGGACAGCTTGGACGGATCGGCGCCAGTGCCCCCAAACGGTTGCCGGCGCTGCTCACATTGGCCCAGGATGGGGACCCGGTCATCCGGCAGAACGCCCGGGCGGTGCTGGGGGGCCTCAGCCGGCAGGACAGCCGCGAAGCGCTGTGCACGCTGGCCATCGCCGATCCGGTCCCGGCCGGATTGGGTGCCGCCGGGCAGGAGCTGGCCCGGGAGATTGCGGCGGCGGCCGGGTACCGCCCCACGGATCCGGAAAAATGTGCCCGGTTCCTGTTTTTCAGCGGCAGTTGGGAAGCCTACGAAACCCTCGATTTTGACCAGCGGTTGATGCGGGCCATCTACGAAACCGGCAGCCCCGAGCTGCGGCAGAAAATCGCCCGCCAGATTCAGCAGGCCGGCCGGACCAATTATCTCGCCATCCTGGCCGGGGTGGATTTCCGCTCGCCGGAAGCCTCGATCACCGCCCAGGAAGCCCGGATTCTGATCCAGACCCTGGCCGCGCACCAGGAGTGGGACCGGCTGTGGGCCCTGACCCGGGCTCTGGCCCTGCCCGAAATTGTTGAGATCCTCCGGTTGTTGGCCGCCGCGGGCTGGCAGCCCCGGGAGGCCGACGAGACCGCCCTCTTCGCCCGGCTGGCCGGGCTGGCACACGACCGGCTGGTGATCGACCGGGCCGAACTGGCGACCTTGCTGCCGGCCGCCCTGCCGCTGGCCGTGCTCAAGGTGAGCGGGCGGGTCAACGCGGTGGCTTTTGCCCCGGACCGGCCGCAGCTGGCGATCGGGGTCAGCGCCCGCAAAGCTGCGCTGTGGGATTTCCAGCACGGCCGGATCGAGCGGCTGATCAGCGGTTTTGCCCATTCCGTGGGCCAGGTGACCTTCACCCCCGACGGTGCCCTGGTCTGCGGGGAGCGCACCAACACCGCCGCCGGCTGCGCGGTGTACGCCCAGCAGGATGGGCGCCTGATCCGCCTGGGCGAGCATCAGGGCTCCCTCACCGGCCTGGTCGGCACGGCGTCCGGCGAAGTGCTTTCAACCGGCCGGGATGGGCGCTTGGTGCTCTGGCAGCTTGACGGCGGCCGGATCCGGGCCGAAACCCACCTGGCCAACCGCAACTGGGCCCGCGGACTGACACTCGCCCCGGGCGGGTCCCGGGCGGTGCTGCTCTATGACGGCATCCAGTTCGCCCAGCTGCCCGGGCTGCAACTGTCCCCCTCCTTTTCGCCGCTGCCGATCCGCGCCGCCACCCCACCCGCCCCGGTGGCCCCGGCCCAATCGGGCGCTCCCATCCAACCCGGCCGGGCGGGCCGCTTTGGGACCCCTGCCCGGCGTCAGGATGCCCGGGCGCGCAGCCGGGCGGGCTCCCGCCGGGACCCCAGCCACCGCGGCCAAGCCGGTGCCCCCCACCAAAGCGGCGGGGGCCTTCGGCGCGGCTGGGAGAACAGCATGATCCGTCAGGCAGCCTTCAACGCAGATGAGTCCCGGTTGGTGGTGGGCTTCAACAACGGCCGGGTGGTGGGCACTCCGGGGCTGCCGGAGCGGGGTCGGCGCTACGTATATGAAGACCTGGTCTGGACCAACGCGCCGGTCAGCGGACTGCAGTACATTCCAGGTCACGATGTGCTGGTCGCGACCTGGGCCAGCGGAGAGATGGATTTCCTCTCCTCCCCCACGACCGCCACAACCGCCACGACCGTCACGGGCGTCACGCGGCGCCGCTCCTACGCTCCGGTCGGACGGATCACCTCACTGCACATCTCTCCGGATGGCGCCTTCATGGCCACCGGCAGCGATGAGGCCAGTCTGATGCTCTGGGATCTGCGCATTCATGACATTCCGGAGCTGTTTCAGCAGCCGCTGAGCGGCATGCATCCTGGCATTCTGCCCGGCATCACCGCCCTGGCCGCGTCCCCGAACCTGGACCCGGCCGTGAAAACCGGGCTGCAGCTGCTGCAGATTTTACTGGAACAGCGCTTCCGGTATGACATCCAATTGGATGAGATTCCCCGGATACAACCGGGGGATTATGATATCATCATTGAAAATGGCTCTTCTGATGAACTGGATCAACACCCTGCTGCGGCGTAAAGCCGCCCCCACCTCCCCAACCCTGTCCGGGGCCTCAGCCCCGGTCTCAACCCCGGTCCCAACCCCGGTTCCAACCCCGGTCCCAACCCCGGTCCCGGCCCCGGTCCCAACCCCGGCGCCAACCTCCGTCCCAGAAATGCCGGGCGCGCCTGGGCTGCAGAACGAACTGCAGAGTCTGCGGTTGGAACTGGCCGAATGCCAGCGCGAACTGGCCCGCCAGCGCGCCAGCCAGGCGGGCGAACCGGACCGTGTGGCTGCGGCCGTTGACGCCCGGGTGGAGCAGATTTTACGGGAGGCGGCCAGCGCGGTGGCCCAGTTGAGCGTACAACGTCACCTGCTGCAGGAGCAGGGCCGTCCGGTGGCTGCCGTCGACGTCCTGAGTGTGGCCGGGCGGCTGGTGCGGGTGCTGGAACAGCAGGGGCTGACCCTCACCGATGCGGTCGGGGCCCGGGTGGCTTACGACGCCGGGTGCCATCTGCCGCTGCAGGCCGGGCAGACGCTTCCCGCCGGGACGCTGGTGACCGTGCGATTTCCCGGGATCGCTTTCCGCGGCAAAATCCTGGCCCGGGCGCAGGTGGAGCCGGACGCTGCATGAGCGGGCGCTTGGCGGTGGATTTCGGCACTTCCAACACCCTGGTGGCCGTCTGGGATGCGGCCCGCCGGGAGGGTGTGCCGCTGCATATTCCGGATTACGGCCTGATCAGCCGTCAGGGGGAGGATACCTTGCCCATCATCCCCTCCCTCATCCATTACACCCCGGACAAGCGGCGCTGGATTGGCGCCCAGGTGCTGCAGCAGGGCCTCTACGGCTCGCCCACCACCTTTCGCTGGATGAAACGTTACATCGCCCAGCGCAGTCCGTTAAAGCTGCGGCTGGACGGCCGGGAGATTTCCCCCTTTGAGGCCGGCCAGGACTTCCTCGCCAGCGTCCTGGTGTTTGCCGGCCGGGAAGTCGGGCTGCAGGACGAGGAGGTGGTCTTCAGTGCCCCGGTGGAAGCCTACGAACATTACGAAAACTGGCTGGCCGGGGTCGCCACTGCGGCCGGCATGCCGCGCTTCCGGCTGATCGATGAGCCCTCCGCCGCAGCGCTGGGATACGGCACCCACATTCAGCCCGGTCACGTCTACCTGATTTTCGATTTCGGCGGCGGCACAATGCATGCGGCCGTGGTCCTGGTGGAGGACGATGCGGCGGCCCTCAGCGGCCGGCGCTGCCGGGTGCTGGGCAAGGCCGGACGGGATCTGGGCGGCAGCACCATTGACCAGTGGTTGTTTGAGGCCACCCTGCGCCAGAATCACCGCCAGGACAGCGAGGAGGCCATCCGGCGCATCAGCAACGCCCTGCTGGTGGAGTGCGAGCGGGTCAAGGAAGCCCTGTCCTTCAACGAGCAGGCGGATTTGTCTGTCATGGACCCCGACAGCGGCGCGGTGCTGGCTGCCACCTTCACCCGGGCCCAGTTTGAGGACCTTCTCGACCAGCGCGGCTGCCTGGCGGACATCAACCGCACGGTGCGCACCGCACTCAACACCGCCCGGGAACGGGGGTATGACGAGGACAGCATCCAGTCCGTGCTGCTGGTCGGCGGCAGCAGCCAGATTCCCGCGGTCCAGCGGGCGCTGCGGCAGATTTTTGGGCCGGAACGGGTGCACGCCAACCGGCCGCTGGACGCCATCGTCCGGGGGGCGGCGGCTTTTGCCGCGGGCGTCGATTTTTACGACCACATCCAGCACGATTACGCCATCCGCTACATCAACCCGCAAAGCGGGGAGTACGAGTACCGGACCATCGTCCACCGGGGCACCCCCTATCCCACCCCGGAGGCCCTGACCCGGCTGGTCATCAAGGCCTCCCATGCCGGCCAGAAGCAGCTGGGGCTGGCCATTTTTGAAATCGGCAGCGCCCGCCCGGCCCGCTCCTCCCCGATCGAACTGGTTTTTGACCCCGGCGGCGCCGCCCGGCTGCTGCCGGTCAGTGCGGCGGAGGAAGAACGCCGGACGTATTTCTGGATGAACGAGCACTCCCCCACCTTCCTGGCGGCCGATCCGCCGGCGGTGGCTGGAGAAGAACGCTTCCAGGTGGAATTCCGGATTGACGGCAACAAACGCCTGACCATCACGGTGCGGGATCTGAAAAGCGGCCTGCTGACCCATCAAAATTTCCCCGTCGTCCGGCTGACCTGAAGCAACGGAACGGCACGGCACGGAAAGTAACGGCCAGGAACGTTAAGGAACGGAACGAAAAGAGGAGATCATGTCCCATATCACCCGGATCAAAACCAAAATCGTCGAGCGCGCCCACCTGCTTCAAGCGCTCCAGGATCTCGGCTACCGTTACGAGGAGGGCGGCAGCATTGCCGGCCTGCTGCGGCAGCGGGCCGATGTGGATCTGCGGGTCTGGCTGACCCCGATGTTTGTGGTCGGGCTGCGCCACCAGGAAGATGGTTATGTCGTCGAAGCCGACTGGTGGGGCCGCAGCAAGGAAAAGAACACCTTCATCAACCGCCTCAATCAGCGCTACGCCTACGTGGCCGCCCGTGCCAAACTGGAGGAACAGGGCTTCACGCTGGTGGAGGAGCAGGAGGAACAGGGCCAGATCCGGTTGGTGCTGCGGCGGATGGCCTAGAAAGAAGGACCCCATGGAGTTACAAGAAATTGAAGTGACCATCAGTAAAACCGGCCAGGTCCAGCTGCACGTGCGCGGCGTCAAGGGACCGGCGTGCCTGGCCCTGACTGCGGCCCTGGAGGCCGCCCTGGGCGGCCAGGACTTGCAGCGCGAGCTGACCCCTGAGGCGGACGAGACCGAAGCCGTCCAAACCGACCAGCAGCTGGACATCAAAAACTGACCCCGCCGCTCCGGCGGCCACCGGCCATGCCCCGCTCCCCCCTGCAGCTGCAGCTGCACCACCTTGAGACGCACAGCCGGGCCAACGGCCCGGGTCTGCGGGCCGTGGTCTGGGTGCAGGGCTGCACGCTCGGCTGCCCGGGCTGCTTCAACCCCGCGACCCATTCCCGGCGCGGCGGCACCCGGGTGGCGGTGGCGGAACTGGCCGCCCGGCTGCTCGCCATCCCGGACGTGACCGGCGTCACCATCAGCGGCGGCGAGCCGCTGCAGCAGCTCCCGGCGGTTGGAGCCCTGGTACAGCAATTGCGGCGGCAGTCCGGGTTGACCCTGATCCTCTTCACCGGCTACAGCTGGACCGAAGTCACAACCCGCCCCGGAACGGCGGCCCTGCTGGATCAGCTGGATGTGCTGATCAGCGGGCGCTACCTGGCCGGCTCCGATCCGGCCCACGGCCTGCGGGGATCGTCCAACCAGGAAATTCACTTTCTAACCAGCCGGTACGGAGCCGGGGATTTTGCCACCGTCCCCGAGGCGGAAATCATTCTGAGTGCCGAGGGTGACATTCGCCTGACCGGCATCGCCCCCCTGAAGTGGTAACCCCTGGAGCCCCTGCCCGCCCCCTGGAGCCCCCCCCCAACCATTTGAAATACCAATCCCATGAGCGACACCTTCCACCCACTGCTGCAGTATTTAATCACCACCACCCCACTGCCGCCCGACCAGATCCAGGACCTGGCCCGGCGGGGTGCCATTGCCACCTTGGAGGCGGAAAACACGCCTGAGGCCATCCAGGGGTTGGGGCTGGCTGTGTGGCAGGGCCTCAGTGCAGCTGTGAGTGACCAGGCCCTCGAGGCGCTGCGGCGGCTCAGCCGCGCCGGCTCGGCCGCGGCCGGGGCTGAGCTCTACCAGCTGGCGGTTGGGCACGATCAGGCCGCGGCCCAGGCAGCGATCGCCCTGGACGATCTGGCTGCCCCCGACCCGACCACCCAGGTGCTCTTCCAACTGCTTACCGGGCAGCCCGGGGAGTGCCTCCAGCTCGACGGAGATCACCGGCGGCTGACGGCAGCCTTCCTGCCGGCGGCAGAGCCGCTGCGCCGGCGGCTGCTGGCGGCTGCCGAACGGGCCGGCTGGCAGGGCTGGACCGCCTTTGGCCGGCTGCTCATGGAAAACACACCCAAACACCAGGCCGGGCTGGTCGCCGCCTTTGGAACCCTGACCCCTGCCGGGCAGGCCGTGGTTTTGGAGACCCTGGCGCAGCTGGCCCAGTCCGGGGAAGCGGCCGCAGGCGAGGTGTTGTGTGAATTATTTATCGCCTGGGATGACGAGCGGGCCCGGCAGCTGGCCGGGCAGCATGGGTTGGTCCCGGCGGAGGATGTGCAGCGGGCGCTGTTTCTGTTTTTGGCGGGACAGTGGGAGGCTTACGAACGGCTTGATTTCAGCCACAGCTTGATCAACACCGCCTATGCTGCCGCCGAACCGGCGCTGCGCCGGCGCATCCTGGCCCAGAGCCGCTATTCCGGGCGAATTGAGTGGCTGCAGTCGGCGGAAGCCGG
>DAOQTN010000125.1:0-7144 GCA_035340555.1 Anaerolineaceae bacterium
GATACTCCTCACTGAAATACAAAAAGTTGGACACCGGCAAAAGTATATCACACCCCTTCCAGTTGGCTAGTGACCTAAATAAGCCCTTACCATGAAGAATGTCGCTCTATCCCTCTGGTGGGCGGTCGGGTGACTGGATCGTTGGGCCGTTGGCGGTTTGGCTGGTCGGATGGTCGGATGGTCGGGCCGCTGGTGGTTTGGATGGTCGGGCCGTTGGCGGGTTCGGCTGTTGGGCCGCCCCGGCCCTGCTCAGCCCGGCTGGAGGCCGGACCTGGCCTGGCTGATTTAAGGGCGCGACTTCCGGATGGCGTCGGCGATCATCAGATCAATGACCTTGTAGGCCAGGGGACCCAGGAGGTTGCTTAAATGGTAGAACAGGTGGGTGTCAAAACCCGGCACAATAATGTACTGCCCGCGCGCCGCCGCCCGCAACGTCACCACGGCGACCTCGTCGGCGGACAGCACCCGGGCTGCCTTGGAGAACTCGCGGGTCACTGCTGGTTTCAACGGGGTTTCCCAGGCCAGCTGGGGGGTGTCGGTATCCGGTGGAAACACAATGGAGACTTTCAATCCCCGCGGTTTGACTTCTGCCCGCAGCGCATCGGTAAATCCCCGCACCGCAAACTTGGATCCACTGTAGGCCGTGTACCCGTAAGTACCGACAAAGCCCGCCGCCGATGAAATATTGATGATTTGTCCCGAGCCGCGTGAGAGCATGCCTCCAATCAGGGCGTGGGTGACATGCACCGTGCCCAGGTAGTTGACGTCCATCAGGTGGTGGAAGGTTTCCAGAGGGGTGTCCTGAAATTCCGCCGGGTGGGTGATCCCCGCAGAATTGATGAGCACGTCCGGGGTGCCGACAGCTTGTTCAAAGGCCTGGAGCTGGCGGGTGATGGCTGCGGCATCGGCCACGTCGCCGCTCCAGATTCCCACAACCGGGCTGGAATCGGGGCACCCGGCAGCCACCGCCGCCTGGGCCAGCTCCAGCTGGTCCAAACGCCGTGCCAGCAGGTGCACCCGGGCCCCGGAGGCAGCCAGTTTTTTGGCCAGTGCCAGCCCAATGCCGCTGGATCCCCCCGTGATCAACACCAGTTTTCCGGTCCAAGCGGATTTTTTCATTTTTCGCTGGTCTTAGTGGGTGTGACCACACGAGCCGCAGGAGCCGCCGCTGCAACCCCCGCAGCCTCCCCCGCCGCCACCGCTGACCACCTGGCCATCGCTGTGGGCACAGCAGAGGGACAACGCCCGGCGGGTGTGCTGGCTTTGGCAGCCCTTGCATGCGATCGGTGAATCCGCATCCTTCATAGAGCGCATGGCATCAAACTTGCGCCCGCAGTCTTCACAGACATACTCATAAATTGGCATATGAACCTCGTAAATCATTCATCGATTGTGATTTTAATGCGTTGGGTTTTACCTGTCAAATTTCCCATCCCTGCGGTCGGGCGCCCCCGGTCGTTCAGGTCGCATACCGCAGCCCGTACACGGCAATGCCGAAGGCAATCGCTACATTCAACGTCCGCTTGAACCCCTGCATCGGGATCCACAGGGTATATTCGCATAAAGCCAGGATGGCCGGATCCACCCCGCTGACCTCACCACCGACCACCAGGAGCACCGGTTCAGCTGTGATCACCGTCCGGACATCCGGCAGTGCCACCGCTCCGGGACCCACCTCCAGGGCCCACAGCCGCAACCCACGCGCCTGGCCCGCCTGGGCGGCCTCCAGGGCGTTCGGATGCCAGGTCCATGGCACGGCATGCTCGGCCCCCAACGCGGTTTTGCCCACGCGGGGGTGTTCGGGCGTGGGGGTGACCCCGCCCAGGTGCAGGTGGGCGACCCCGGCGCCATCCGCCGTGCGAAACATCGCACCGACATTGAAAGTACTGCGGACATTATCCAGCAAAGCCTCCACCACCGGACCGCTGGCCGAGCAGCTGCGGGGATTGCCATCCGGGGCCGGTTTGGGCAGGGGCACCATTTCCGTTGGGGCTCCGCAGCGGGGGCAGGGATGGCCCGGACGGACCGGACCGGCTGCCTGGGGATAGCGAAACCGGCAGTTGGGATCGCGGCACTGGCGGATGATCGTTTCAACCGTCATGGCATCAACTGCGTCGGGCTGCCTGGACGGTCGCATAAATGCGGGGGGTTTGCTCCGCCAGAACGCGCGGCTGGGTCCGCCAACGGAAAACCTCCCCGGCACCGCCATATTCAAATGAAACCACCTTGGGCTGCGGCCAACTGCCGGAGGCAATCTGGGCCATGACCCATTCAAAGACCACCCAGTCCTCAGACTGCATTTCCAGGTGATCCAGACGCTCACCCTGGTGCCAGCCAACGCCGGTGACGTGCACCTCCCCCAACCGGTCCACCGGCAGTGCCTGGATGTATTCGTAGACATCCAGACCCAACGCGGCGGCGGTGATGCGGGCATGGGCCGTGTCCAGGAGGAAGCCGCAGCCGCTCTCAGCCAGGACCCGGCTGATCACGACCGGGTCCACCGCAAGGCGCAGGTGCGGAAGTTTGATATAGAAGGGCATGTTTTCCAATACCACATTCCCGGGGCCAAAACGGGCGGCCAGTTCCCGCAGATCCTGCACCATCCCCTGGATGGCCGCCTCAACCTGGGCCGGATCGGCTGGATCCAGGGATTCCGGGGCCATCAGGTGCGAATTGACCAGAGGGGAGGCGGTGCGGGCGCGCAGTGCGGTGATCATATCCCAGTTGACACCGGCCTGGGTGCCGTTGCCGGTCATCAGGGTGTAATGGACGTAGGGGGCGCGGGCCAGGCCGTTTTGAGGCACGAAGTCCGGCCAGTCCGGGAACTTGAACAAATCAAAATCGATTTGCCCGGCATCCAGCAGATCAGCCGCGGCATGGGAGTAATTGACTGCAAATTTCATGGGCACCTTAAAATGCTTGGATTTTCGTTTTTGTTATTGGTCGATCCCGGCGGGCCGATGGCCCCGGGTCAGGTCAGGATGAGCCGCACCCGGATGGCCCGGGCACCGAATGGATCCAGCCCCAATGCGGCCAGCAGTTCATCCGGCCTGCCGGTGGCGCCGTCGCGCACCGCCAGCCGGGCGTGCAAGCCCACCGGTTCTCCAGGAACCACCCGCAGGTCTTCCACCAACGGGCGCAAATCATAGGTTTTGCCGCGCCTTTCGCGCGGCAGGGAATCGGCCGCCAGCAGAGCGGCCACGCGCGTTTCCAGTTCAGCCGCCGGAAAGGGATCCAGCAGGGTGATCTCATAATCCGCACTGCCCGCCAGCTTCTGCAGGGCGGGTGCCGCCGGATCAACTTCCTCCAGTTTAAGCAGTTCTATCCCTTCCGGCAGGGTGGGTTTCAGTGCTTTGAGGATCATCTCCAGGGTGCAACTGTCATCCTCCAGCCAGACATCCACAATCTCGCAGCGACTCAACAGGCCCAGCGGCAGGGGACAGGCCTGCTGGATGCGGGGCTGTGGGTGAAAGCCCTGCGAGTAATACAGGGGCAGCCCGGCCCGCCGCAGCGCGCGTTCCCAGACTTTCTGCATGTCCAGGTTGCTGGTGTAGCGCAGTCCTTCGGTTTTGGCATAATGGATGCGAATTCTTTTCATGACGACCTCAGGTTTTGGCGGGATCGCCGCCAGGACAGAACCAGGCCGCGCGCGGCAACTGCCGCCGCAGCGCGGCAAACTGCGGCAGAATTCCGCAGGCGAAACATTCTTCCCGGCAGTCGCCGGTCAGCTGTCCGGCCAGGCTGGCGTGATATTCGCTGAGCAGGTAGGCCTTGCTGACCCCGGGACTGATCTGATCCCAGGCGAAAACTTCATCCTCGGCGCGCACGCGATGGGTGTAATCCGCCGGATCCAGGCTGCACTCGGCAAAGGCGGTTTGCCAGGCCTCAAAATTGAACTGGTCCTGCCAGGCATCAAATTTTGCGCCGTGCCGCCAGGCCTGCCAAATGACCTGTCCCAACCGCCGATCGCCGCGGCTCAGCCAGGCTTCCAACAGGGTTTCCCGGGGATCGGTCCAGTTCAGCTTGAGTCCCGGGCTGCGCAGGGCGCGCCGCAGCAGCTGAATCTTGGCTTCAATCATGGCCGGGTCGTCACAAGCCACCCATTGGAAGGGGGTGTGGGGTTTGGGAACAAACGTGCTGACCCCGATATGCAGGCTGGCCCGCCGTCCGATGGCCTTGCGGCCGACCGCCATGACCTCCAGACACAAATCAGCAATGGCCTGCACATCCTCCAGGGTTTCGGAGGGGTGGCCAATCATAAAATAGAGTTTCAGCGTCGGCCAACCGCGGCTGTAAAGCTCGGCAGCCGTTTCCAGCAGTTGGGCATCCTGAATGGGCTTATTAATGGTGTTGCGCATCCGCTCGGTTGCGGCTTCCGGTGCCAGGGTAAAACTGCCCTGGCGGCCGCCGCGCAGCTGCTCCATCAAAGCCACCGAGACGGACTCAATGCGCAGGGATGGCAGCGAGACGGTCAAATGCGGCCCAGTCACCTTTTGACTGACCTGTTCCACCAGTTCGACGATTCGGGAATAATCTGATGAGGAGAGGGAAAGCAGGGCCACCTCCTCAAATCCGGTCTGCCGGATGGCGGACTGAATGGCCTGAATGACCTCGGCCACGCTGCGTTCCCGCACTGGCCGGTTGACCATTCCGGCATGGCAGAAACGGCAGCCACGGGTGCAGCCGCGCATGATCTCGACGGAGACCCGATTGTGCACAACATCTATTGAAGGCACGATGAAGCGGGTCGGTGCCGGGGGCAGCTGCCCCACCACGCGCTTTGTGACCTGCCGGGGGGCGGCCGGGTCAATCGGTTCCACCCCGGCCAGGGTCCCATCCGGATGGTGGCGCGGCGCGTAGAGCGCGGGAACATACACGCCCGGGATTTGGGCCAGGCTGCGCAGCAGGGCGATCCGGTCGATCCCACCGTCCTGCATCCAGGCCTGCTGGGCGGCGATGATATCATGGAAGACTTCCTCCCCATCGCCGATTGCAAAGGCATCGATGAAATCGGCCATCGGTTCGGGGTTGTAACAGGCATGTCCGCCTGCAATGACCAGCGGGTGTGCGGGGGTGCGTTCCCGGCTCAACAGGGGGATCCGGGCCAGATCCAGCAGGTTGAGGGTGTTGGTGTAAAGGGTTTCATAGGGCAGTGTCAGGGCCAGAATATCAAAATCCGCCAGGGCGTGATGGGTTTCCAGCGAATACAGGGGCAGTTCGGCCTGACGCAGGGCGGCTTCCATGTCCAGCCAGGGCAGGTAGGTCCGCTCAGCCAGTACATCCGGCCGGTCGTTCAGAGCTTCATAAAAAATGGCCAGTCCCAGGTTGGGCAGTCCCAGATCATAAATATCCGGGAAAGCCAGGGCCACGCGCGTTTGGACCGCATCCCAATCCTTGACCACCTGATTAAACTCCCCTCCGGTGTAGCGGCCGGGTTTGGTGACGGTGGGCAGGATGCGTTCCAGCCGGGATTGAATATATTCAGTCGATACCGAAGGTGTTTTTGTCATGAATCCTCGCAAACGTCTGGCAATTGTACCCGATTTTGGAGTCTATCGGTTACAATGGGAGTATTCCCTCAGGAGTGAACTTCTCATGCCCAAAATCGCCATAATTACAGATACTGATTCCAGTCTCTCGGCCGAGGTTGCCCACGCAAACCACATTCAGTTGGTGCCGATCGGCATTCATTTTGGTGATGAAGTTTTTACCACCGGCGTGGATATTGACGATGCCCGGCTTTTTGACCGGGTCAACCGCCTGGGCAAACTGCCCACCACGGCGGCTCCAACACCTGAACATTTTCTGCGGGCTTATCAGCAGGCCTTTGATGGTGGGGCGGAAGCCCTCATCTGTTATTGTATCAGTGCCAAGATGAGCGCGACATATTCCGCGGCGGTGCTGGCCCGGGAGATGCTGCCCGATCGTGAAATTGAGGTGGTGGACACCAACAGTGTGTCGCTGGGGCAGGGGTACATGGCGCTGGCGGCGGCGGATATCATCCGGGCGGGCGGCTCGATGGCCGATGCCCTGGAGGCCAGTCAATCCATTGGCCGCCGGGCGCTGCTGTTTGGCGCCCTGGCGACATTGAAGTACCTGGTTTTGGGCGGACGCCTCTCCCGGCTCCAGGGCAACATGGCGGATTTTTTGGATATTCGTCCGGTGCTGACCTTGAACGATGGCCGTCTGGAGATGCTTGAACGCACCCGCACCCACAAAAAGGCGGTGTCGCGGCTGATCGAATTAATGAGCAACGCCCTCAACGGCCGCTCATTCGAAAAACTGGGCATCGTCCACACGGACTGCCTGGAGGAGGCTGAAGCGCTGGCTGAAAAGGTGCGCGCGGCCCTGCCCTGTCCCACAGAGATCATGATTTCTGAATTCACCCCCGGCTTGTCCGTGCACACCGGCCCGGGCATGCTGGGCCTGCTGGGTGTGCCCAAAGATTAAGGAATACCCTGATCAAGGCGGAACGGTTTTTGGGCACCCGGATCTGTGCAACCGCACGGCAGGGTGCCCTGGTTTTTTATCCGGCTTGACCGGCGTCTTGGTCTGAGTTAAATCTGTAAAAATGCCCTGACCCGTGCCAGAACAAAACCGGGTGTTCTTGCCAGGGCCAAAACTTTACAGGGTGCCCTTATACATGCCGCCATCCACGGTCAGCATCACACCGGTGATGTAACTGGCGGCGGGTGACAACAGGAACACCGCTGCCCGGCCGAATTCTTCCGGCTGCCCCAACCGCCCCAGGGGACTGTCGGCGGCCTGTCGGGCGGTTTCTTCGGCAATGCTGCGGCCGCTGTTCTGGGCCCGCACACTCATCAGATTCACCACCCGTTCGGTCTCAGTCCATCCAGGCAGAATCGAGTTAAAGCGAATGCCCTGCCCGCCCAGTTCCAGCGCCAGGCTTTTGGTCAGCCCGACCGTTGCCGCCCGGATGCTGTTGGACAGCACCAGGTTGGGGATGGGTTGTTTGACGGAGTACGAGGTGATGGTTAAAACACTGGCGCTGTCCGATTGTTTCAGCAGCGGCAGCGCGGCCCGGATCAGCCGTACCTGACTCAGGAAGGAGAGCTCCACCGCCTTCTGCTCGCCGTTGAAGATGACGGTGAGGGAATACCCAGGGAAAAGCAGGATTATATAT
>DAOQTN010000126.1:0-7142 GCA_035340555.1 Anaerolineaceae bacterium
CACACTGCCGGCGGCCGGTTTGCAGGCCCAAATTCAGCCAGGCATGGCCTTGAATGAGGTTGAAGCAGTCTTGGGTGAAGGCTATTTGTTCACGGCCTACGTGGATGCCCAAGACACCAGCCGGCAGTACGCCGTCCACGCCTGGCCCGGCGGCACGGGTGGCGGGCAGTTTGCGGTCATGTTTCTGGACGACCAGGTGGTCAAAACGCTGCTGGATGTTCCCGGCAGTGAGCCGCCGGCTGATACTGACATCTCCCACCCACGGATTGCCCGTTTGCTGACCCCACCCACCAACAGTTACACGAGTGTGGTCATGGCCAATCCAGATTATGTCAAATTTGCCGGTGTGATGCTGGGCAGCAGCCTGGACGAAATCAAGGCGGTTTTTGGTGAACCGGCTCGCGAGACGGCTTCTCCGGACGGAGCGGCCATCCGGTACATCACCTATATTTACAACAGTACCACAGCCGGCGAGTTTGGGTTCAAAATCAAGCAGCCGGATCCCAATGGGCTGTTGTTACCGGACAAGGATGGTCAGCTGATCCAGAAGTACGCCTCCTATCTCAAAGAGGAAAGCGATATGCGCACCCGGCATATCCTGCAGGTCAAAAAGGGTATGACCCTGGAGGAAATTGCCCGCATCATGGGCGGCGAGGGGCGGTTGTTTGAGGAAAAATATGATGACAATGGCGTCATGGTCACCACCTATTTCTGGTTTGGAACGCAGTATTCCACCAGTGTTTCGGCGCTGTTCCGGGAAGGCGAGACCGTAGCTTACCAGATTAACAGTTCCGCCCAGGATGACCGGTATGAAATGGATGCCATGTACGAAGATTTTGTGCTGATCCTGCCGGCATGGTAAACCGGTAACCAGTCAACCAGCTGAAAAACAGCTCCCTGAGGCCAAGTGGTTTCAGGGGGTTGTTTTGATTCGAGAGGTTGTTTTGATGAGGCCATTCTGTTTGAGGTTTTTTGTTAAAAAAAATTAAAGCGCCACCCCATTTTCCTTGACGCCGGCGCAAAGAATATTAGAATATGATTAGCATCTGCCTCAGGCAGGTGAGCGGGGGATGCATTTTTGAAATCCAATATTCCTGTCCCATTATTTTTTTCGCTGGAGGTGCCTGTATAAACTCACTCATCGCGACCAGACCCACTCAAGATTTTTATACTGCTCATTCTTTGCGACACATCCAGGAGAAAAAAATGATTTCCTATAAACGATTGACCTACCTTTTGGTCATGCTGACTCTGCTGCTTGGGACAGTGCTGCCATTAAGCACGGTGCAGGCTGCCCCGACCCAACCTCCCACCACTGAAGCTCAGGGAGATAAACCCGCCGAGCCCCAGACAGTGGTTGAAAGCACCGGCATCATGCAGGTGCGCGACACCTACGCCTTCAGTTCCGCCATCGGGACCTACACGGCAATAACCGGTGGCACGGTGCATGGCTCCGGTACCGGCATTGATGACAACAACTACAATGCCATCAATATCGGTTTCACCTTCCGGTACAACGGCACCGATTACACCCAGTTAAGCATTAACGCCAACGGTTTCGTGCGCTTGGGCGGCACGGCGTTCTCCGGATCTTGCGGCTATGCCCCGATCAGTTCCACCACGGCAGGTTGTGAGAACGTGCTTTCCGCCCATGCTGAGGATCAAAACAGCTCTGCTATTTCAGAACTTCGCTCGGAACTGCTGGGGAGTTCACCAAACCAAGTCTTCGTGATCCAGTGGAAAGATTTCAAACACTACGGCTCAACCACCACAGACATCTATAACTACCAGATCCGGATTTATGAGACCTCCAATATCATCGAGTTTGTTTATGGGACCCATTCGAAAGATGGCACCAACCGCACCAACCAGGTTGGTCTTAAAGGCCCCAACGCCACAGACTATGAAAACAGGACCACAACCACCGACTGGAGCGCTTCCACTCGCGGAACGGTCAACACAGCAACGATGGCGCTGACCTCCACCGTTTATCCAGCCACCGGTCTGACCTATACCTGGACTCCGCCGCCGCCAGCCGCGAATTTCACCACCTCCACCAAGACAGCTCCGGCCGAATCGCTGGTGGGTGATCCCATCACCTATACCATCACCATCACTAACAGCGGCGACCTGGCCACCACCGCCACAAACCTCACCGACCTTATTCCTGATGACACCACCTATGTGGCCGACAGCCTGACCTGCAGCAGCGGCACTTGTGCCTACGACTCAGGCAACAATCAGGTTACCTGGGACGGGGCGGTCGCCATTGCCGAATCCATATCCATCAGCTTCCAGGTTGATCCGGCTGAGCGGCCCTGCGGCTCTTTGGTAAACAATGCCGCGGTGATCACCGATGCCACCGCCCTGCCGGTGACCGTGACCAAAACAACCACAACCCGGCTGGTTGCAAGCTTCCCCACACCATTTGAAAGTTTTGATGGGACCACCTTCCCGCCGACCGGCTGGGTGCAGACCCCGTTGGTTGGAACCAGCAGTTGGGATCGGGTCACCAGCGGCACGAACCCGACCCTGGCACCCCACAGCGGTGCCGCGATGGCGCGCTGGAATGCCTACAACATCGCCAGCGGTAATGCCACCCGGCTGGCCACCCCCACCCTGACATTGCCGGTTGACGCGCCATTAAAATTATCCTTCTTCATGTCGCATGATGCCGCCTACGCCAGCAATGCAGACCGCATCGAGATGCAAATCTCAACCGATGATGGCGCCACATGGACCGACCTGGGGATCGTTTTTAATCGCTATGATGCCAGCTATACCACGGCAGGCTGGGGATTGCACAGTATCGATCTGTCCGCCTATGCCGGGCAAACCCAGGTGCAGGTGGGGTTCAATGCCATCAGCGCCTACGGCAACAACTTCTTTATTGACGATGTGGCACTGGCCCCGGTGACCTACCCCTGCCCGTGTGCGGTGACCGCCTCCGCCCAGAACGGCTGCCAGGCCCAGGATTTGGTCCACACGCTGACCATCTCCTGCGGCATGGCCGAAACCGTTGATCTGACCCTGGAGGGCAATGTCTGGGACACCACCATCTCTCCGGCCACCGTGGACGTACCGGCCGGCGGCAGCACAGAGGTCTCAGTCACAGTCAGCATACCGTTCAATGCGGCCCTGCTGGATAACGACGCTCTGACGGTTGTGGCCACTCCCCAAAGTGACCCGGCTGCCTTCACCCACACGACAGTCCGGACCGGCTTCATGGGCGTATATGGTGAATGGACCGCCATGGCCCCTCTGCCGGCGGGACGGGTGTTTGCCGCCGAGGCCGTAACTGACGAATACGTTTTTGTCATTGGCGGCGCCAGCGATGCGGCGGGCGCAACAGAAGTTGCCACCAATTACCGCTACACAATCGCGACCGACACATGGGAAGAAATGACCGGTCTGCCGGTGGCTGCCATGCAGATTTCGGCTGCTGTGCTGAACGGTAAAATCTACATTCCGGGTGCCTATCCCGGTGGGGTATGGGATTCCAATACTTATGTCTATGATATTGCCACGGATACCTGGACCACCATTCCGACCAGCGGCACATTCATCGGAGCCAGCCTCTACGGCGTTGCAGCTGACGCCGCTACCGGCACCATCTACCGGGTGGGCGGCATCGTTGACGACGGCGCAAGTGGACTGATCAGCACCAACCGGGTCTGGGCGCTGGATGTGGCCAGCAGCACCTGGACAGAGTTGGTCCCGCTGCAGTCAGCCCGCATGAACGCCGCCGTGGCCGCGATCGATGGCCAGCTCTATGCCGCAGGCGGCGTGGCCTTCCCCGGTTTTGCGGTTGTTCCCAGTACTGAAATCTACAATGGCACCGCCTGGAGTTACGGGGCGCCCTTGCCAACCGGGGGGACCATCAATGGCTGGACCTACGGTGCATACGCCACAGCCTGGAATTCCATGTACGTGTTCGGTGGCAGACGGGATTCCGGTTGGAATGTGCTCAACCACACCGGAATATACCACCCGGCCAACGACATGTGGATGACCACACCCGCCCTACCGGCCATTACACTGGGTCGTGTTTACCTGGGCGGCGGCAGCAACAGCACGGCGCTGTGGGCCACGGGCGGACGCAACGGGGCCGCATCAGCCATCTACGACATCCATGAACGCCTGAATCTCTGTGTCGCCGCGGTTGCCGGCATCAGTGTCATCCCGGACGAGGATACCGCAATGGGTGAAGCCGGAACCGATGTCACCTACGCCCTGACACTTGAGAACACGGGAAATATTGCGGATGAAATTTCCCTCAACATTGACAGTGTCTGGCCGACCACCGCCGTCCCGGCCGGCCCATACGCGCTGGACGCCTATTCCAGTCTGGATATTGCGGTGACAGTGGGCATCCCGGCAAGTGCCTCAAGCATGGACAGCGATCTGGCCACTTTGACCTTCACCTCCGGTAACGATCCGGTGGTGAGCGACACGGCCACCCTGATCACCACGGCCATCGTTGCCCCGGCATTCGAAAAAGATGCCCCCGCTGAAGCCCACCCGGGTGATATCATCACCTATACGATCACCATTGCCCCCTACGATCTGGTCAGCGCAACCCTGACCGATGTCCTGCCAGCCGGTGTAACCTATGTGCCCGACAGCCTTGTGGTCACCCCCGATGTGGGCACCTATGGCTACGACAGTGATACCCATACGGTCAGCTGGTCCTATCTGGTGCCCAAACAGAACCTGAACAACTGGAAGCCAGCTGCTGTCAGCGGCCCCATGGTCGGCATTCCCCCCACAACGGTCGGGGCAGCTGCCACAACGCTGCACCAGCCACGGCCGGCCGCCGATCTCAAGTCTGTGCTGTGGAATCAGCCGCTCAGCACGGTTGATCAGAATGCCTATATCAACCAGGATTTCCCCGACGTCCCCACTTACTCCACCTATCTGGCGGATGACTTCACCGCCACGAATACCTGGAACATCGAAACCATCTTTGTCCCCGGCAATGGCTGGAATGGGTTCACCTCTCTGACCAATGCCACCGCTCTGAATTTCATGATCTTTGTCGATGATGGCGGGGTACCCGCCGGCGATCCTGCCGGTGGCGGTGAGCTGCCGGTGTGGGCCTTGAGTGTTCCCCCGACTGATGCACAGGTGGTCCTCAGCAACGGCAGCAGCGGCCTGCCATCGGACGTCACCCTGACGTTGACCACCCCGGTCAGCCTGCCCGCAGGCCATTACTGGCTGGTGTACTACCCAACGCTGCCCTTCTCCGGCGGTGGTCAGTTTGGCCGCCAGCCCGCTGACACCACCAACGGATACACGGGACAACTCATCAACCCCGGCGGGGGCTTGGGCCTGGGTACAGACTGGCAGGCCTGGACAGTGTTGGGCGGGACTTTGCCCGACATCGCCTTCCGGTTGGAAGGTACCGCAGTCAGTGAGCCGGTGGTCATCACCTTTGATGTGACGATAATTGAAACCGTGCCCGGCACGACCATCACCAACACAGCCGATCTGGATTACTCCGGGCTGCTCTTGGAGGCTCAGGCAAATACACTGGTGGTTAACCAAGCCCCCACAGCCGACGATCAGGCCATCACCACCGACGAGGATGTGGCCTACACGGGTGCCCTGACAGGTTCAGATCCGGATGGTGATCTGCTGAGCTTCGCGCTGGATCTTCTGCCCCAACATGGCACCATTGTGTTGGATCCGGCCACAGGAGCATTCACCTACACGCCGGAGGCCGACTACAATGGCACAGACACATTTACGTTTACAGTGTCTGATCCATTTGGCGGAACGGACTCAGGTGGCGTCACGGTTACCATCAATCCGGTGGATGACACCCGGTATATCTATCTGCCGGTGATCCTGAAGTAGATCCAATCATTCAACCCCTTAAGTCTTGGCAGACTTAAGTCTTTAGACTGCAGGGCGGGATTGCTCCCGCCCTGCTTTTTTAAAAATCATCAACAATCACCTAGCAGTTCGAAGGGAAACCGGCCGGATGGTTTCAAGGGGCCCGGTCGCCTGCACCCTCCTACCCGGGGTCGGGGGCAGGTCAAAAGTTCTGATAAAATATTGATACATCGCCAGCATGGGATTAATAAACCCCGTGCTATAATCGCCTTACTGGCCTGATTCGGCTTGAAAAGGAAAAAACACCCATGATGAGATTTGATCGCTTTACTGAACGCGCCCAGGAAGCTGCCCAGCGCGCGGCTGAAATTATTCAACGCTATGGGCATAATCAAATTGATACGGAACATATCCTGCTGGCGCTGATTGAACAACCAGAGGGGGTTGTCCCACAAATCCTGGAGATTCTGAAGGTCGACTCCGCCCAGTTGGTGGAGCGATTGGACTATATTTTGCGCACCAGCCCCAAGGCAAGCATCTACGGCGCGGGGGCCGGACAGATTTTTATCACCCCCCGGGTCAAGCGCATTATCGATCTGGCCAACGAAGAAGCCAGCCGGTTGAAGGATGAATACATCTCCACTGAGCACATCTTTCTCTCGATTCTATCTGAACGCAACACGCCCGCTGCCCGGCTGCTGGAAAGCACCGGCATCTCGCGGGAGCGGGTTAATGACGCGATCACCCAGCTGCGCGGTGGGCAGCGGGTGACCGACCCCCAGGCGGAAACCCGCTACCGCGTCCTGGAAAAATATTCGCGCGATCTGACCCAGCTGGCGCGGGAAGGCAAGCTGGACCCGGTCATTGGCCGCGATCAGGAAATCCGCCGTGTGATGCAAATCCTGTCACGCCGCACCAAGAACAACCCGATCCTGATCGGCGAGGCTGGCGTTGGCAAGACCGCGATTGTGGAAGGGCTGGCGCAAAAGATTGCCTCAAATGACGTGCCGGAAATCCTGATGGGCCGCCGGGTGATTTCGCTGGATCTGGGTGCGATGATTGCCGGATCGCGCTTCAGAGGTGAATTTGAAGAACGCTTGAAGGCAGCCATTGAGGAGGTCCAGCGTTCTGAAGGGGAGATCATCCTGTTCATTGACGAACTGCACACCGTTGTCGGTGCCGGGGCGGGCCAGGGGGCGATGGATGCCTCCAATATGCTCAAACCGGCGCTGGCGCGCGGTGAGCTGCAGTGCGTGGGGGCAACCACACTGGACGAATTCCATAAATATATTGAAAAAGACTCC
>DAOQTN010000127.1:0-7049 GCA_035340555.1 Anaerolineaceae bacterium
CCCAGTTATCGGCCAGATCCTGCCCCTCAATGAACACCACATGGCGGCCCGGGGTCAATCCAGTGGTATCCACCGCGGCGGTCACGTTTTCAGTTTTGGCATTGAAGCTGCCATCGGCGGCCGCCATGGCATGGGTGATGGTTCCGGGGATCCAGGAGGGGGTATCGATGCTGTAGCGCGCCGCCTGGATATTCTGGGTCGGTTCGGTGCCATCATCATCATAATACCGGGTGTCATTGACCGTGGCGGTCAGGGTGGCGGTCGTGCCGGGCAGCAGATTGTCGGGAGTGAGCGCCGCCCCGGTCACATCTGGCCCGGCCGGCGTCATGTAAGGCCGGCGGGCGGTTTTGAAGGCCCACAGCAGTGCATCGCGGTTATCGGGCCAGATGGTGGCATTATACGGGGTACAGTCTTCAAAAAACTCGGTGCCCATTTCAAAGGTATAGGCGGGCACGCCCAGCACACCGTAGGCCCAGTCGTCGTGCGAGCCGGTGGTGGCATAGAGTTCGACGGACTGCTGCGGGCTGTAGTTGTTGAAGTAGGCCAGTTTGCGCCCCAGAGTTTGCAGTCCGGTATTGTTCGGTGCCGCCGTCCCCGTCCAGCCCCAGGGCCACAGGACCAGCCCGGAGTAGCTGTGCAGGGTGATAAACAGGCCTTCATAATCCACGGGAGCCGGGTCGGTATTCCCTGGACCGCGGCGATCCTGGAAAATACCGGAGCCGCTGGTGTTGTACACATAATTCTGAATAGCCTGGGTCTCCGGTTCGGAATTGGCCGATGGTCCCTGGTAGGTTTCGCCGCAGGCCTGATCGTCAGCCCCGCCCCATTTAAAACCGTTGTTGCGGTTCAGGTCCGTGCCATACTGAGGATAGGTGGTGCAGCCATCATCATTATCGGTGTTCTTGCGCCACCATTCACCGGTCTCGGCAAATTTACGCCCATCGGGATTGGTCATGGCCACAATGTGAATTTCACCGTAATCCAAGAGCCAGGTGATATCGGGATCGGAGCCGTAATTACTCAGCAGATATTCGGCCAGCCGGGTGGCAGTCTCGGTGGTCACCAGCTCGCGGGCATGCGCTTCGGCCATCAGGAAGAAACGGAACTTGCCACCGGCAGGGGTGAAGTCTTCATTGGTCAGGCGCAGCAGCTGGATGTCGTAGCCGGTCGGACCGCCGCCCGTTTGTTTGTCCCAGCTGTTGCCGATATCACTCAACAACACCAGGTTGGGGTAGGTGGTATTGAGTGCGGTCAGGGACGCCTGGGTTTCCTCCACCGTGCGGTAGCAGGTATAGCCGGGGATGCCCTCGGTCTGTCCGGCAAGGGGTTGGCCGGGAATGGAGGCCAGGAAGCGTTGGGTGTGCTCCGGGTCCACGGTCAGGGTATATCCCTGAGCTGCCAGGGCTGCCTGGCGGGCCGGCGAGGCCCAGGTGACCAGATAGCCGGCATCGTGGTTAACTTCCCAGATCTCGGTGGTGCGGGCCAGTTCATCCAGAGCGGCTTTATCTGTAAAGTAAACGCGCACAACCGCACCATCCCAAGATCCGGGAGCGGTGGCGGTGGCAGCCTGCGGGCTGGGCAGCAGGGCGCTCAACAGCAGGGTCAGAATGAAGGTAAAAGCAAAAATGGTGCGAAAAAGGGGTTTCATGGGGTTCAACTCTTGGGGTTTGGAATTTTGGGGATGGAATGTTGAGGAATGAATGGTGGGATGAATGGGAGGGCGGCTCTGCAGGCCAGGTTGAAGTCATTCCCAGGGTCAAGCTCACCATTCATTATTTTTGGATGAATGGGGGTGACGGCTGCAAGCCAGGTTTAAGAGCAGTTACTGCAGCGCGGTGATTTCATCCGCACCAAAGACAACCACCTCCTGCCCGGTCAGCTTCTCCTGCACTTTCCGCAGGATCAGATCCAGGTGGAGGGGGTGGGCGACAAAATCCAGGTCATCCGCGGGGACGGTGAGCACCGGGCAGAGGGTGAAGCCGCCGATCCATTCGTCGTACAGGCGGTTGAGCCGCGCCAGGTAGTCATCGGCAATGGCGCGCTCATAAGAGCGCGCCCGCTGGGCAATGCGAGACTGCAATGTCTGAACCGAGGCCCGCAGGTAAATAACCAGGTCCGGCGGGGGCAGGGTGTCGGCCAGCGATTGATAGAGCGCGGCGTAGGTTTCCCAGTCCCGCGCGTCCAGCGCCCCCTGCAGGTGCAAATTGCGGGCAAAGACCTCGGCATCCTCATAGATACTGCGGTCCTGAATGACCGAGCCCGGCACCCGGTTGAGCGCCTGGTGGATGCGCAGCCGGTGGGTGAGAAAGAAGACCTGGGAATGAAAACCCCAGGCGCACATATCGCGGTAAAAATCGGGCAGGTAGGGATTTTCAGTCACGGGTTCGTAAAACGGCTCCCAGCCCAGGCGGTGGCAGAGCCGTTCCACCAGGGTGGATTTACCCACGCCAATATTGCCGGCCACAGCGATGAATTTTTTCATGAGGCTACCTCACAATCACCGGCAGGTGGATGGTCCAGAGCGAGATCACCTCGGTGGTCAGCTCGCTGTTATCCCCGCCGGTGGGATTGGCGGATGGCATGGCAATCAATGAAATGGTCTCGGTTTCGCCGCCGGGCGCGCCCGCGGGGATCTGCACGGTGACAGTCACGGACGTGCTGGCATCGGGTGCCAGGCTGACAGAGCCAGGCAGGATTTGTGTCGTCCAGGTCGGGGTGCTCGCCAGAGACAGGTTGAAGGTATCGGTAGTCTCGCCGATATTGGTAAGCGTCAGCATGTGGGTGACGGTCTCACCGGGCAGGCCGGCTGCGGTGGCGGTTTCGGGGGCCAATTCGGCCATGGCATAGACCGGCGGATTGAGGTAGAAGAACACGGCGCTGGTTACGCCCCAGTTGCCGGCCACATCCTGGCTTTCAATGAAAAGTGTGTGCCGTCCCGGCGTCAGGCCGGTGGTATCCACAGTGGCGGTCAGGTTCTCGGTCTTGGCATTGAAGCTGCCGTCGGCCGCGGTCATGGGATAGGTGACGGCATCCGCCGCCCAAGCGGGCTTGTCAATGCTGTAATGGGCAGCCTGGATATTCTGGGTGGGTTCGGTGCCTTCCCCTGCGGCCTCACGATAACGCGTATCGTTGGCCGTGGCCGTCAGCGTCACAGGTGTACCCACGGTGGCTGAGGCTGGGCTGACCGCCAGGGTGACGGTATCGGGTCCGGCAGCGTTCTGGTAAGGCCGCCGCGCCAGACGGAAGGACCACAGCAGGGCGTTACGGTTTTGAGGCCAGATGGTGCTTTCAAAAGAGGTACAGCTCTGGAAAAAGTTACTCCCCATTTCATAGGTGAAGGCCGGCACGCCCAGAATGCCATAAGCCCAGTCATCGGTGGTGCCGGTGGCAGGGTAGAGATCGAAGGATGGATCCGGATCATAATTATTAAAGTAAGCCATCTTGCGGGCCAGGGTTTGCAGGTCGTCAAAATTTGGTGAATCAACGTAATCAAAACCATAGGGGAACAGCACCAGCCCCGAGTAGCTGTGCAGGGTGATGAACATTCCCTGGTAATCGTCCGGGGCGGGGTCGCCATCCGCAGGCCCGCGCAGATCCGGCAGGATGCTGCTGACGTAGTTCTGAATCGTTTGAACCTCGGGTTCGGAGGCTGCGCTGGGGCCCTGATAGGTCTCACCGCAGGCGTAGGTGCCGGCCTCTCTCCAGTAGAACGAGGAGTTGCGGTTCAGATCCGTGCCGTAATCGGGGTAGGTGGTGCAGCCGTTGGTGTTGTTGGTATTCTTGCGCCACCATTCACCCGCCTCGGCAAACTTGCGGCCGTCCGGGTTGGTCATGGGCACCAGGTGCAGTTCGCCGTAATCCAGCAGCCAGGTGATGTCGGGGTCGGCGCCGTAATTGGCCAGCAAATATTCAGCCAGGCGGGTGGCCGCCTCGGCGGTCACGTATTCCCGGGCGTGGATCTCGGCCATCAGGAAGAAGCGAAACTTGCCTTCGGCAGGGGTGAAGTTTTTATTGGTCAGGGTCATTTCCCAGATGTCATACCCGGCGGGGCCGCCAAAGACGGCCTTGTCCCAGCTGTTGCCGATGTCGGTCAAGGTCACGAGTTCATCATGAGTCTCGGCCATGGTCTCCAGCGCTGCAAAGGTTTCTTCCACGGTGCGGTAGCAGGTATAGCCGGGGATGCCCTCGGTCTGGCCCGCCACCGGTACCGGCAGCGAAGCCAGGAAGCGGGCGGTGTGTTCGGCATCCACTTTCACCGTGTAGCCGCGGGAGATCAGGGCGGCCTGACCGGCGGGCGATGCCCAGGTGACCAGATAGCCTTCAGCATGGTTAACCTCCCAGATATCAATGAAGTTCGCCAGCTCGGCCAGTTCGGTCCGGTCGGCAAAGGAAATGCGCACCACGTTGCCAGCGGGTGCAGCGGCCGTGGCTGCAGCTCCGGTGGGGCTGGCAACGGCGCTGAGCAGCAGGGTAAGCGTGAAAATAGCAGGCAACAGAAGACGAAAAATGCGGTTCATAAGATCTTCTTTCCTAATGTGGGATTATGAATTGGAAACGGGGAAGAAAAAATCGCGGCTGCGGCCGCTCCCCTCCCGCCGTCTTGTATTGTATCGCGATTAAAGCGGGATTAAGATGAGAATCCGGACGAAAACCTGGGGAATGATCTGGGCGAAAATCCCCAAAAAGTGGGCAAGCTAAGTTTAAAAAAACAGGACGACCGCGGGGGTCGTCCTGTTCAGGTGGCCGGGATTAGGCCTTGGAGATCGCGCCGCTGGGGCAGACCTCAACGCAAGAGCCGCAGTCGGTGCATTTGGCGGGGTCAATGACGTAGAAGCCATTGCCTTCAGAAATCGCGCCGGACGGGCATTCAGCTTCGCAAGCGCCGCAGGCGATGCAATCGGTTTCGCTGATCTTGTGGGGCATGAGTACACTCCTTCTATAAATTGTGGAAAGCATTTTCCACGCCGCTAGGATAGCACAATCTGACGATTATAGTCAACATTCACGATGGGCCGATTGTCATCAAAAAAGCCGCCGCGAATCACATTTGAGCCCGAACTCCGGCAGCGGCCCCAAGCTGGCCGGCATTGGCCGCCAGGAGGACAGACCGGGTGGGTGAGACGCGGCAGCCGGCCAAGGTGACCGCACATCCGACACGTCTTATCAGGGGGCAGCCAACCCATCCTGGAGCCTGCCGCGTCCAGCCGGTGTGGGAATTGTCGTGTTTTTCCGGGTGCATCCATGCTACAATCCAAACAGCGGAGATACTAACCATGCTCACTTCGATAAAAAACCCAAAGATTCAACTGGTCCGGGCACTATTGAGCCGGCGCTCCGAGCGCGAAGCTGCTGGCCTGTTTGTGGTGGAGGGTGTCCGCCTGGCCGAGGAAGCCCTGGCCGGCGGTTGGCGGGCACGGCTGGTGCTGACCGGGCCACAGCTCTCAGAGCGCGGCCGCAAGGTGGCGGTGGGATTTGCCGCCCAAGGTGCCGAGTTGATTGAGACAGCCGACCATGTATTGGCAGCCCTGACCGATACTGAAACACCGCAGGGAATCCTGGCGGTGATCGAACACCAACCCCTGCCGCTTAATCCACAATCGACCTTTGTGCTGATTGCCGACGGGGTGCGTGACCCGGGCAACCTGGGAACCCTGCTGCGCACGGCCGCGGCAGCGGGGGTGCAGGCTGCCCTGCTGGCCCCCGGTACCACGGATGCCTTTGCCCCCAAGGTGCTGCGTGCCGGCATGGGGGCCCATTTCCGGCTGCCCATCTGGAATTATGACTGGGCGGAGATCAGCACCTTCTGCCAGAAGACGCTGCAGCCACCGCTCCGGATCGCTCTCACTGCGGCCCAAAATGGGATCCCGCTCTGGCAAGCTGACCTGGGCGCGCCGCTGGCGGTGGTGGTCGGTGGTGAAGCCGAGGGTTACAGTCCCTCAGCGGCAGCCGTGGCTGATCTGACCCTGACCATCCCCATGCCCGGGAAAAGCGAGTCCCTGAACGCGGCGGTGGCCGCGGCCATCATCCTGTTTGATGTTGTTCGCCAGAGGACCCTGTCATGAAAATTCGCTCCATCACCTGTTTTTATGATCCTTCAGCCCGCTACGCCCTGCGGACTCTGGGGCAGTTGGGCCGGTTTGCCCGGGCCGCCCGGTTGCGCTTTGAAGCGACCGGGTTTGCCGTCCAAACCACCCGCCTGGCTGCGCCGCCCTTTCCCCGGCTGACCCCCACCTGCTGTGACCAGAGCGCGGTGCAGCTGGCCCAGTCGCTGGAATCCCAGGCGGCAGCGGAGGGTTTCGATTATCTTTCACTCGGACCGGCACTGCCGGAGTACCCCCAATCCTACGCCCTCATCCCGGAGATGATTGCCGCCACCCGGCAGGTGTTCTTCGGCGGGTTGATGGGAATGGCGGGGCAGGGTATCCATCCACCGGCCATTCGTGCCTGTGCCGCGGTCATTGCCCGGGCCGCAGCCATCACCCCGGATGGGTTTGCCAATTTGCGCTTTGCCGCCCTGGCAAACGTTCCCCCTGGCGGCCCGTTCTTCCCGGCCGGCTATGCCGCTCCAGGCGCCGGACCGGCCTTTGCCCTGGCACTTGAAACCGCCGATGAGATGCAGAGTGCATTTGCCGCGGCACCGGATGGCGTCACCGCCCTGGCCGGGTTAATGACCCGGCTGAACACCGCCGCGGCGCAACTGGTCTCCCTGGCGGATAGCCTGGCACAGGAATACGGCCTGGACTTCACCGGACTGGATGCCTCCACCGCCCCCCACCCGCGCCCTGATTGCTCCATCGGCACCGCGCTGGAAACATTGGGGGGCGCACCGCTGGGGTGTGCCGGATCACTGGCCGGCGCCGCCCGGCTGGCGGCCGAGTTGGGGACGGGCAGCTGGCCGCATGTCGGTTTTAACGGCCTGATGCTGCCCGTGCTGGAGGATGCCACCCTGGCCGCTCGAGCCGGGGAAGGCAGTCTGACGGTCAAGGACCTGCTAATGTTTTCAGCTGTTTGCGGTGCGGGCCTGGATACCCTCCCTCTGCCCGGCGACA
>DAOQTN010000128.1:0-2446 GCA_035340555.1 Anaerolineaceae bacterium
TGTCCGGGGTGATGGCCGGGAACAGGCGCTCGAGGTCGGCGCTGACGCTGACCTGCACGGTGTTTTCCGTCACCACAATGCCGCTCACCCGGGCGTGGATGCCCCGCGCCAGCAGCCAGGTGGTGTTGGCGTCGACCGCCCGCTGGGCCCACAGATAGGTGTTGGCGGTGGGCAGCACCACCCGGCCCGTCTCCATGAAGACGCGCTGGTTGATCTCCACCGCCGCGGCCAGGGCCGCCGCGTCAGTCCCGGCGGCAGTCTGGGCGCGGGCAAACCAGTAACGCCCGACCTCCATGGCCAGAGCCAGCAGCGGCACGACCACCAGGCCGATGAACACCGCCCAGAAAGTCATTGAATAGCCCCGGCGGTCCGCCGGCAGTTGCGGGGACATGCGCTCACCAGCCTTCCTGCCGGAAGATGGCGTCGGCGCTGACCACAAACGGATCGGGCAGCCCGGGCAGCATCCCGGCCATGAAATTGGGGATCTCCCCGCTCACGCGCACGCTGAGCAGGCTCCCGGCACTGCCGCCGGGGGAGAGTATGGTCACCGCAGGGTTTTGCACCAGCCGGGCATCCTGGATCGCCTGGCGGGCGGAGGCGGAGGCATACCCGGCCCCACCGCCGCCCTGGGCCACGCTGCCCATGCGCGCCCCGTGCCGGGCAGCCGCCTGGACCGCCTGCTGGCCGTAGACGAGCAGGCCCAGATTGACGATGGCCAGCATCAGGATGACCACCATCGGGGTGGTGATCACCGCCTCCAGGGTTTCCATCGCCGTGCGGTCCTGGAGGAAGGGATTGGATTTGAACATCAGGAGCTCCTTTCCACCGGGCGGAGGGGTTCCTCCACCCGGTCGAAAACGGGAACAGTGGCGCCGGCCGGGGCGCGGCCGGAGCGCGGCCGGAGCGCGGCCAGGCTAGACCTTGTCGGCCACGTCGGTGACGGCCAGGCTGATCTTGTTGCCCAGCAGCACATAGGCGCCGTAGGCCACCAGCACCACCGCGGCGATGATCAGGGCCACTTCGGTCGATTCGATGGCCGTGCGATCGCGTAAAAATTCCATGGATTTCACCTCCTTTCGACAGCAGGATGGGGTCAGTTGCCGCCGGCCGTTTGCAGCACCAGCGGCAGGTGGAGCCGCCGGCGGTCAACCTGGATGCGGACCAGGGCCGGCTGCGACCAGGCAAATCCGTCGGAGACGACATAGGTGAAACTGTCCTCCCCGGCAAAGCCCGGTGGGGGGGTGTAGGTCAAACTGCCGTCCGCCTGCAGCGCCAAGGTGCCGTGGCCGGGTGCACTGGCGACGGCCGCGCTCAGGGTGATCAGGCCGGCGTCCGGATCGTAATCGTTGGCCAGCACGCCCGGTGCGGCCAGCTCCAGGGGCAGCCCGGCCGCAGTGGTGTAGCCATCCGCGACGGCCACCGGGCGGTGGTTGTCGTTGTCGTAAATCAGCAGATGCAGGGTGTCGGGCTCGATTTCAATAAAATCGGGCTCATCCCCCTGGATCGTGAAGGTGAGGAGGACCTCCTCCAGCTCCTGCTCGGGGGTCGGGTCATCAAAGATGGGGATGGCAAACTCCACCCCCGTCTGGTTGGGCGCGATGGTCTGGGTCTGAACCTGGCAGTCCAGATCGGGGTGGTCGCGAAAGCAGTCGGCGCTCTGCGGGGCAAAGCTGAGGCTGATCTCCCCGCCGTTGTGGGGCGGGGTCAAGACCAGCGCCGCGGTGATGATTCCGGCATACTCATTGACCATCAGCTCCTCCGCGCGGAAGCGGGCGGTGGGCCGTTCGACCACCGTCAGGCTGACCGTGGCTTCGTTCGAGCCGCCCCCGGAGCCAATGAAAAACTGGTAGGTGAAGCGGTCCGTCCCCAGGTAATCCGGCTGCGGGGTGTATTTGAAGCCGCCGTCCGCCTGCAGTTCCAGACTGCCGTGTTCCGGAGCCTGGAGGAGCACCGCCATGCGGCGGGGATCGGCGGGAATGTCATTGGCCAGCACGCCCGGGGCGGGGACGACCAGGGCCAGGTTCTGGTAGACGACCTGCTGGTCGTCCCCGGCGAGGTACTCGCTGGTGATGGTCAGCCCGACCACCGCGGTGCTCGAGCCCCCCTCCCAGACCAGGCGGTAGGTGAAGCTGTCCTGGCCGGAAAAGCCCGGATCCGGCGTATAGCCGAAAGAACCGTCGGCGTCGTCCAGCTCCAGCCGCCCGTGACCGGGCGGTGCGCTGAGCACGATGCTCACCGGGATGGGCAGCTCATCATTTTCCAGGATGCCGGGCGCCGCCACCAGCAGGGGCTCGCCCGGGCGGGTGCCGTACTGGTCCGGGTGGGCCACCGGCCAGGCGACCGCGACCGGCCGGAGGGCCACCAGCTGCAGCAGCAGGGGCAGGATCAAGGCAAGTTTGGACATATCGTTCTCCTGTATCAAAAAGGTCTCAGAATATGAGGATCC
>DAOQTN010000128.1:2546-7046 GCA_035340555.1 Anaerolineaceae bacterium
GATCCGCCGGAGGGTGAGGGCTCAGAATAAGAGGATCCGGCGGAGGGCGAGGTAACCAATGGTGCCCACGGCCACCGGCAGGATGTAGGGCAGGGTGTGTTTTTGCCGCAGCCGGGCCGCCAGACCGAACAGACCGCCGGTCAGCACCGCGGCCAGGAAGACGCCGCTGCCGTAGAGCAGCGTCAGGGTGATCAGGAGCTTGGCGTCCGCCCCGCCGGTCAGGCCGTGGCGCCACAGCAGCCAGGCGGTGGTGATCAGCAGTTGGCTGGCGGCCGCCTCCCAACCCAGTTCCGGCCGGGCCCAGGACACGGCGGCTGCCGCCGCCAGGCCGCCTAGGGCCAGCCCCGTCCCGGTGGTTTTGGCCAGCCCGGAGATCAGGATCAGCCCGCCCACCAGGGCGACACTGGGCCAGTTGCCCGCCAGGGCGGCCGCGCCCAGCGCGAGGCCCAGGGCGCCCACCGTCAGCCGGTTGGGCACCTGGCGGGTTTTGACATCCAGCCAGGCGCAACCGGCCAGAAACACGGCCAGCAGCAGATCCCCAATGAGACTCCCGGCGGGCATGGATCAACCTCCGGTGGGCGTAATGAGATAGAACCAGAGCCGGTTGACCTCGCCCCAGTCCACGCCCAGCGCCCGGCCCACCTGGGCGGCCTCCAGATCAAACCATTCGGTCTGCTGCAGTGAACGTTCCACCACCCGCAGCCGCCGCTGTCCGGGGCGGCCCAGGAGCGGTTCAAAGGCGGATCCCAACCGGGAGCGGCCGGCCGCCGGTTTGACCGCCCGCTGCAGTTCCTCCGGCGCCAGCGGTGAGACCACCAGCCGGCGCCCGGGTCCGGCGCGCAAATTGAGCCAGGCGGGGTTGCTGGAGCGGGCGATGACATCGCTCAACGCCAGTCCTCCTCCAGCCTGGCGGGCCAGCCAGGCCAGGGGCTCCTCCGCCAGGGGCTGGCGCTGCCGCGCGTCGCGCCGGTCCTTCAAGCGGGTCAGGTAGAGGTTCTCCGCCGCCCGGGCCATATCCCGCAGGGCCTCGGCCTGGCGGCTGTTGTGGAACCAAAGAATCAGGCCGAGCAGCAGGACGCTCAGCAGGGTGATCAGGGAGATCAAATCAAGCATGGTCAAAGGGTCCTTTCCCCGGCTGCAGCCGGGCAAGCAGGTTCAATTGGGCCGCGAGCCGCCGCCACTCCCGCGCCCGGCGGTCCCGGCTTGCCATCCCCGCCAGGGCCAGACAGAATCCGGCCCAGACCAGGCCGGGCCCGGCCAGCCGGATGCCGGCTGGCCGTTCCACCGGCCCGGGTTCACCCGGTGCGGCCGGGTGGGAGGGCTCCCCGGGAGGCGGGGCAATGGGCGGCTCCCCGGGGGTGGGCTGCCGGGTGGCTGGTGGGTGGGGTGTCCGGGTCGGATCCGGCCCGGGGGTCCCGTCCGGCGCTGCCGGACCCGTTGGGGTCCCGGCTGGCGTTGCCGGCGGGGTCACTGGCGGGGTTGCCGATGGGCCGCCAGGGGGGGCGGGGACGACCACCACGGCCTGGGCGGTATCGCGGCGGCCAAGCAGGTCGCTGATGGTCGCACTCACCGCATACTCGCCGGCTGGAGCCGCCCTGTCCCCAAAGCGGCCGTCCCAGGCCACAGTGGCGGGAACCTCGCCGGGACGGTAGTCCCACACCCGGCAGGGCCAGCGTTCCTGCAGGTCGCAGATGCTCAAGGTGACGTCGGTGTAATCGACATCCCCGTGCTGCAGCCGCAGCTGTCCCTGTTCCGGCAGGATCCAGCGGGGGGTCAGGCCAATGCCTGGCGGGCGGTTGCGGATGGTTGCGGCCAGGCTGACCACGCGGCGGTTGCCCGCCTGGTCGATGGCCCGGGCCAGCACTGCCAGCCGGCCGCCGGGAAATTCAAAGGTGTTCCAACTCAGCGCCCAGCTGCCGTCCGGCTGGAGGCTCACCGGGGTCCAGGTCAGGCCCAGGTTGGTGGAGACGGCCACCGACTGCAGCCCGGAGCCGGCATCCGCCGCCCGGCCGGTGAGGGTGACCGTGCCGACCAGGGGTCCCGCCGGCTCATCGAAGGCCACCGCCGGCGGCGTCTGGTCGATCTGGACGCGGGATGCCGCCGCGGCTGAATTGCCGGCCAGATCCCAGGCGGTCCAATGGATGGTGTGGGTCCCGTCGGCGCTGAGGCTCAGCTCTGCTGCCGGCACCACCGCGGCAATCCCGGCGGTGGCATCGGCCGCGTTGGCCTGCAGGGTGACCGGGCTGACGTACCAGCCGTTCAGCCCCGGGGTGCCGTTCACCCGCGGGGCGAGGGTGGGGGCGGTCTGGTCGATCCGGACCACCAGCTGGCGCCGGGTTTCCCGCCCGGCCTGATCACCGGCGCGAAATTCCACCACCTGGGTGCCGTCGGCAGTCAGCGGGGGAACCGGGCCTGATTGCCACGCCTGCCCGGCAAGGCGCCACTGCAGGTCTTTGACACCGGAGACCGCATCCGTTGCCGTCGCGCTCACATGGACCGGCGAGCGCAGCCAGAGGTTGGTCCCCGGGCTGCCGTGGTGGGTGATCGTCAGGGTGGGATCGCCCAAATCCAGCCGGACTGTGCCGGCCGCGGTGACCAGATTGCCGGCATTGTCCTGGACCTGAAATTCCAGCCCGGTCACGCCTTCCCGGGTCAGGGTGAGCCCGCCGTCCTGCCAGGCGCCGGTGGCGCCGGCGCGCACCTGGGCCAGCCGGATGCCGGAGGTGGCATCGCTGCCGCGGATGTCGACCCCGACCGGGCTGATGTGCCAACCCGCCTGCCCGTCCGGCGCCGGAATGATGCTGATCAGGGTGGGGGCGGTGGCATCCATGGCCAGGCTTTGCCGCAGATGGGTCTGCCGGCCGGCGTTGTCCGTGATGCGGCTCTCAAGCAGGTGACTGCCGTCGGTCGCAACCCGCAGGCCCCGCGCAATGCTCCAGTCGCCGCCGTCCAGCCGCAGGGCGATCTCCTGCACGCCGGATATCCGGTCGCCGGCCGCCACCTGGACCGAGACCGGCGAGACATACCAAGGGTCCAGTCCCGCGGTGGCGCTGAGGATCAGGCTGGCCGTCGGATCACTCAAATCAACGGCAAAAGACTGCTGCCGGGTGGTGGTGTTGCCGGCCTGATCCTGGCTGCGAAATTCCAGCGCGAGCTCCCCCTCCTGCTCGACCAGCAAGGCCCCATCCTGCCAGCTCCCGCCGGCCGGGCGCACCTGGGCGGCGGCCAGCCCCGAGGTCTGGTCGGTGCCGGAGACGGTTACGGTGAACGGGCTGATGTACCAGTGGTTGGCCCCGTCGGGGGCCGGGGCGCTGCTCTCCAGGGTGGGCGGGACCGTGTCCAGCTTGAACGGCATGACCGGGGTGACCGGTGACGCCTGGCCGAGGCAGTCCCAGGCCTGGCCGGTGAAGGCATGTTCGCCCTGTCCGGCGTAGTCCGGCAGCGGCGCTGGTTGCCAGCCGGTCTCATCCAGGTTGAGGCTGCGGCTGCAGATGCCGGAACCGGCATCCACCGCGGCCACATCCAGCCCGACCGGGCTGAGGTACCAGCCGTTCGCTCCCAGGGTGCCGGTGATTTGGGCGGTCGCGCTCGGCGGCCGGGTGTCGATTTGAATCCGGGCGCTGGCCGGGGTGGTATTGCCCGCGGCGTCGTAGGCGGTCAGCTGCAGGGTGGAGATGCCCTCGGCCGTAATGGTGACCGGCAGGGTGCCGGTGGTGGGGATGCCGCTCTCGTCCTCGAGCAGATAGGTGCTGTGGGTGTAGCCGGACAGGTTGTCCGTGCCGGCCGCGGCGACCGTCACCGGGCCCAAATACCACTCGCCCGCATCCGGCGCCCGCCCGGGCAGCACGGTCAGGGTGGGGGGCGTCTGGTCCAACCAGACGGGTTGGTGGGGCGTGGTGGTGACATTGCCGGCCTGATCCAGCACCATGGCCTGGACGGTGTGGCTGCCATCGCGGTTCAATGTCAACGGCACCGCCTCCCAGGCGGGGCCGTCCACTTGAATATACCGGCCGGCCACCCCGGAGGTGGCATCCTCCCCCAGCACATCCAGGTCCACCGCCTGCCGGTACCAGCCGGCCGCATTCGGCGTGCCGGAGATCGCCAATTCGGCGGTGGGGGCGGTGGCATCCACCTTGAGCGGGATTGTGGCCATGGCACTGGTGTCGCCGTAGCTGCTGTGGGCCCAAAACGCCAACCTGGACGCCCCGTCAGGGACCGGCCAGAGGCAGCTGGGGTTGGGCTGATCCGGCGGGTCGCAGAGGCTGAAATCCCCGCCCCCCCGGTTGCCTTCCAGCCAGGTGATGTGGTGGCCCTCCACCGGCTCGCTCGCCGAGAAGCTGACCACGGCCCCCTCCCGGCACCAGCCGGCATTGCCGGGGAGCGCACAGTTCAGGTCGGCGCTGACGGTGGCCGGGTCGAGTTCGCTGACCTCCTCCCGCAGGGTGCAGCTTTCATCCCCCGGAGAACAGTTTTCGATGGTCTCGGTGCCGGTGATCTCGC
>DAOQTN010000129.1:0-7007 GCA_035340555.1 Anaerolineaceae bacterium
CCAAAAATTTCCCGCCCTGCGTTCATTATCTGCTCATCCCAACAATCTGCCGCCGCAGAGCACACCCTTTGTCGGCCGGGCGGCTGATCTGGCTGCCATTGGCGCCCAACTGCGGACGCCCTCCTGCCGGCTGTTGACTCTGGTCGGTCCGGGAGGAACGGGGAAGACCCGCATGGCGCTGCAAGTGGCGGCCGAGGCGGTCGAACATTTTGTCCATGGGGTGTTTTTCATCCCGCTGGCGCCTTTGGCGGAAGCGGACCTGATTGCCCCGGCGATCGGTCAAGCATTGAACATTCCCTTTCACAACCGCGCCTCCCTGGCCGAGCAGGTGATTCAATTCCTCAGTCAAAAACAACTGCTGCTGGTGATGGATAACTTTGAACATCTGCTGGGTGGCGCCGAATTGGTGGACCAACTGCTGCAGCGCTCGACCCAGTTGAAACTGCTGGTCACCTCGCGGGAACGGTTAAACCTGCTGGGGGAACAGGTTTACCCCTTGCAGGGCATGCAGTACCCGCAGAAAAGCGATGAAACCGGATTTGAAGAATATTCGGCTGTCAAGCTGTTTTTGCAGAGTGCCCAGCGGGCGGATCCGGCTTTTGAATTGACCGCCCACAACCGCCAAGCATTAATTCGGATATGTGAACTGGTGGAGGGTTTGCCGTTGGGCATCGAACTGGCCTGCGGCTGGGTGCGGGTATTGAGCCTGACGGAAATCGCGACGGAAATTGAAAAAAGCCTTGATTTTCTCAATACCGGCCAGCGCAACCTGCCGGAGCGGCATCGCAGTCTGCGCGGGGTTTTTGATTACTCCTGGCAACTGCTGGATGAACCCCGCCGCCAGGCACTGCGGCGCCTTTCGGTTTTTCACAATCCGGCTGAACGCTCTGCCGCCCAGAAAGTAACTGGATCCACCCTGGCGGACCTGTCGGCCCTGCTGGACAAGTCCCTGCTGCGGCGCACCTCATCCGGACACTTTGACATGCATCCCTTGATCCAGCAGTACGCAGCTGAAAGATTGTCGGGTGACCCGGACGAAGATCTGGACACCCGCCGGCGTCATTGTGACTGGTTTGTTTCTGTCGCCAGAACCTGGCAGCCGGAACTCAGCGGCCCCGACCAGGGTGAGGTTTTTAAATCCATTGGCCGGATCCAGCAGGATCTGCAGGCGGCCTGGGATTGGGCTGTGCAGCAATCCGCTTTTGATGCGCTGGGGGCACTGATCCAGCCGCTGTATCGTTTTTATTCCGTCCGGGCGCGGTATGCTGAGGGCCTGGCGGCATTCCGTTCTGCGTTGAAGCAGGTGGAACCGGTCCCCAACCAGCCCGTTCTGCGGCTTCAACTCATGAATCGAATCGCTGCGTTCCTCACGAATCAGGACAACTATGAGGAGGCGGAACGTCAGGCCCGAGCCGCCCTGCTGCTGGCCCGTCAGCTCGACGATCCGGCGGAGATTGGCTTCAGCTACATTCAGATGGCTGTTGCTCATTGGATCAACGGCAATTATCCTGAGGCTGAAACTGCCTACAATGCGGCCATGGCGATCGCCAATCAAGCTGGAGCACAGACAATCCGTCTTGAAGCCTTAAATGGGTTGGGCAAAACCGCCTGGGCCACCGGACGTTCCGCCCAGGCCATGGATTATTTTGAGACGGGCCTGGTGCTGGCGCGGCAGATGAACGCCCCACTTCAAATTGCCCACAACCTGGATTTGTTGGGTGTGGTGGCCCGGGACTCGGGAGACGCCCCCCACGCGCTCCAGTGTTTTGAGGAGGCCAGTGCCATTTTACGCCAGCTGCAGGCTCCCACCCGGTTGGCCTATGCCCTGAATCACCTGGGCGGGACCCAGTGGTTGAGCGGCAAGCTGGAGCTTGCGGTCGCCACTCTGAATGAAGCCTTAAGCATGGCCCGTGAAATGGGTGAGCAGCGCCTGATCGCCTACACCCTTTCTGACCTGGGGTCCATCCTAGCTGATATGGGACGTACAGATGAAACTGAAATCTACCAGCGGGACGCCCTGGTTATTTTTCAGCAGATTGGGGATGTTTTTGGTGAAGCGATTGTGCGCGCCTCCTTGGCCACCCACATGGTCAACCGCGGTGAGGACCAGGATGCCGTCGAGCAGCTCTGCGCGGCCTTAAAAATTGGCCTGGAAACGGGCATTCTTGGCCGGCTGGAGGGACTGCTGGTGACCGGGGCGGTGATCCTGCGCCGGCGTGGGGCGCCCGGCCGGGCCCTGCAACTGCTGGAGATGGTCCAAAAATCCGAGCCGCAGCTGACCCAACAGGGAGAGGGCGGGGTTGACCTTGCGCCGCTGATTGCTGAACTCGTGACCGAGCTTGATGAGCCAGCCGCTCGGGAGGCCCAACAGGCCGGGCGTTTGCTCGATTTGGAGACAGCCGCCAATTTGCTGCAGCAGTGGTTGTGCGAAGGCCAGTAATTCCCTGACCCGGCCAACTCTCCGAACCACCTGAACCTTCCGACCATTCCGCCCATTTAGGCCATTTTGGTACCGTCGCATTCCCAGTCTCCAACTGCCCGGAAAAATCGGAAACACCCGTAAACAAATCGCCTGTAAACGAACGGACCGTAAACAACCAGCCCGCCCTCAATACAAGGGGCGGGCTGTGTTATAATCTCTGTGCCGAAGGTGGGAATCGAACCCACACTCCTTACGGAACACGATTTTGAGTCGTGCGCGTCTGCCAATTCCGCCACTCCGGCGTTAACCTGCAGTTCAAAACTGCCTCCCAAGTATATCCATCTTTTTGCGAAGGGTCAAGAGAAACTATGCGACTTGGAATAATTGGTCTCCCACAATCAGGAAAAACGACACTATTTAATGCGCTGACGGGGGGGGCCCAGCCGACAAACCCGGCTTCGGGCCGCATTGAGGTCCACACTGCGGTGGTGGATGTGCCCGATCCCCGGGTCGATCGCCTGTCGGCAATGTTCAAACCCAAGAAAACCATTTATGCCAAGGTGACCTATGCCGACATCGCCGGGCTGGATGGTTCCGCCGGTAAAAGCGGCATCTCTGGAGTGCTGCTCAACCAGCTGACCCAGATGGATGGCTTCATCAACGTTGTCCGCTGCTTTGAAGATGACATGGTACCCCATCCCCAGGACACGATCGATCCCCTGCGGGATATTGCCACCATGGACAGCGAGTTCATCCTGAACGACCTGATTGCGGTGGAGCGCAAACTGGAACGCCTGGCGGAGGAGCGTAAAAAGGGCGCCGGGCGGGACAAAGCCATCATTGAGCGCGAGACAGTCCTGTTTGAGCGTTTTCAAGCGGCCCTCGCCGCCGAAACGCCGCTGCGGGATCTGGAGATCACTCCCGAGGACGAGAAAACGCTCTCCGGATTTGGCTTTCTTAGCCGGAAACCCATTTTGATTGTCCTCAACCTCTCCGAGGGCCAGCGGGCACCGGAAGTCAACTACCCGCACCAGCGCAGCCAGATTGTCGCCCTGCAAGCTCGCCTGGAGGCGGACATTGCCCAACTGCCGCCTGAGGAGGCCCAGGTTTTCCTGGCCGAGTACGGCATTGAAGAACCCTCGCTCAACCGCATGATCCGGCTTTCCTACGATTTATTGGGACTGCAGTCCTTCTTTACCGTTGGTCCGGATGAAGTTCGGGCCTGGACGGTGCAGCGCGGCGCGACGGCTCCGGAGGCGGCTGGTGTCATTCACACCGACCTGCAAAAGGGATTTATCCGCGCTGAGGTTGCTGCATATGACGAATTGATCGCCCTGGGTGGCTTGAACGAGGCCAAAGCCCATGGGCGGCTGCGCCTGGAGGGCAAGGAGTATATCGTCAAGGATGGGGATATTTTGAACATCCGCTTTAACATCTAGCCGGCCCCATGGACATCGCCGCCCTTTCGAAGCCCATTTGGATTGATCGCCCCCAGGCTCTGAACCGTCTGGCGGTTGAGCTGAGCCGGCATCCCCGGATCGCGGTTGACACCGAGTCAAACAGTCTGTTTGCCTACCAGGAGCAGGTCTGTCTGATCCAGTTTTCCACTCCGACGACCGATTACCTGCTGGATCCGCTGGCCCTACCTGACCTCGCCATACTGGCCCCTATTTTTGCCAATCCGGACGTTGAGAAGGTTTTCCATGCCTCGGAATATGACCTGATTTGCCTCAAGCGCGATTTTGGCTTCGCGGTTGCCAATATTTTTGACACCATGCAGGCCGCTCGTATTTTGGGTAAGACCGCCTTTGGGTTGGGGGCCATGCTCGAAGAAACCTTTGGCATCTCAGTGAATAAAAGATACCAGCGGGCCAACTGGGGGGAACGGCCGCTTTCGGGGCCCATGCTGGATTATGCCCGCATGGATACGCATTACCTGATCCCGTTGCGCGCTCGCCTGGCTACCGAGCTGGAAGGGGCTGGGCGCATGCCAATGGCGCAGGAAGACTTCGTGCGCTTATGTGCTGTGGAGGCGGGGTTGATTCACGAGAATGGGCAGGATTGGTGGCGGGTCTCCGGCGGCCGGGATCTGTTGCCGCAGCAGGCGGCAATCCTGCAGGCGCTGTGTGATTATCGCGATCAGCAGGCCCGGCATGCAAATCTGCCGCGTTTTAAAGTATTGAATGACGACGTCCTGGTGGCGCTGGCCGAGACCTGTCCGCAAACCCTGGCAGAACTGAAGCTCATCCCCCACCTGGGCCCGCGCAATATTGAGAAGCACGGCATCCGACTGCTGGCGGCGATCCAGCGCGGCCTGAAATCCCCCCCGCTCCATCGCCCCAACCATCCCCGCCCGGATGATGCCTATCTTAATCGTCTGGAGCTGCTGCGGGAGTGGCGCAAAATAACCGGCCGCGACATCGGGGTGGATTCAGATGTCATTTTGCCCCGTGACACCATGGAGCATATTGCCCAGGCCAATCCGGCAAACCTGGCGCAGCTGCAGGCGCAGATGAGCCTCTTGCCCTGGCGGTTTCAACGCTTCGGCGCTGATATCCTAAAAGTGTTATCCCCAAAGGTGAAATCATGAAACTGACAGTTTACGGCGCAGGACAAACGGTCACCGGATCGCAGTACCTATTGGAAGTCAACGGGCAGAGTTTGCTGCTGGAATGCGGCCTTTACCAGGGGCGGCGCAGTGAGACCTTCGCCCGGAACCTCAATTTTGAATTCAGCCCGCGTGCGGTGGATGCGGTCATTCTTTCGCATGCCCACATCGATCATTCGGGCAATCTGCCCAACTTGGTCAAACAGGGTTACGCGGGACCCATTTATGTCACCCCGGCCACCGCAGGCTTGTGTGAACTGATGTTGATGGACTCCGCCCACATCCAGGAATCGGATGTCAAGTTTGTCAACCGCAAGCGTGAGCGCCGCGGCGAGCCGCTGATTGAGCCTCTTTACACTCAGGCGGATGCGGCCGAGGTGTTTCCTCTCATGGTGGCCACGCCCTATGGGCGGGAATTTGAGCCGATTAACGGCGTCACCGCCCATCTGGTGGATGCCGGCCACATTCTGGGTTCATCGGCCGTGGTGTTGGATGTCCAGGAAAACGGCCGTCGCTTTCGTTTCTGGTTTTCGGGGGATATCGGCCGTATGAATCTGCCGCTGCTGCGTGATCCCATCCTGCCGGAGCGGGTGGATTACTTGATGATGGAATGCACCTACGGTGACAAGCCCCATGCCGATCCGCAGGCCGCCTATAACGAACTGCGTGATGTCACCCGGGCGGCCATCGAGCGGCACGGCAAGATCATCATCCCGGCCTTCGCCGTCGGGCGCACCCAGGAGTTGGTTTATTATTTCAATCAGATGATGACGGAAGGTGATATTCCCAAAATCCCCGTCTATGTGGACAGCCCGCTGGCGGTCAACACGACCCGGGTCTTCCAGGAATTTCCAGATCTGTTTGATGAGGAGACCTGGCAGTTTATTCGTGAGAACCGGCACCCGGCCCTCAATTTTCCGCAGTTAACCTACACCCAGTCGGCGGACGAATCCAAGGCCTTGAACGATAAACCAGGCCCGATGATTATCATTTCCGCCTCCGGCATGGCCGAAACCGGGCGCATTCTGCACCATCTCAAAAACAACATTGAGAATCCCCGCAACACCATCCTGATTGTTGGCTGGCAGGCCCCGGACACGCTGGGGCGGCGGCTGGCCGAGCGGGCCCCCCTGGTGAAGATCTTCGGCGAAACGTATCAGCGCCGGGCCCAAGTGGTCACCATCGGCGGACTCTCGGCGCACGCCGGTCAGAATATGCTGCTGCAGTATGCCCGGGCTTCGCAGTCCCAACTGCGCAAGATCGTCCTGATTCATGGTGAGGCGAAACCGGCCCTGGCCTTGATGGAAAAATTCCGCTCTGAACGGATGGCGGATTCGGTTTACCCGGAAACCGGCGAAACAGTGGAGATTTAGCTCCACTCTGTGCTATAATACCCCCTGCCCATGGAGAGGTGCCGGAGCGGCCGATCGGGGCGGTCTCGAAAACCGTTGTGGGGCTTGTCCCCACCGTGGGTTCGAATCCCACCCTCTCCGCTGATTACCATTCCCCTCAGCAGCAAAGCACCCCAGCAGCACCGCCCCCGGTTTGTTGGGTGAGCTGGCTCGGCTTTATTGGGGAAACCAAAACGGTGTGGCCTTCACACCTGAGGTCGCTCAGTTGCAACTGGGCGATCTTGCTTTTAAGCGCATTCCCAGCCGTGTCATTTGTGGCAGCAGCGGCCACCCCTGCCAGGTTGTTTATGTTTAGATACCGAAAAATTGACAAAGGGTTTCCAAGCGGCACGGGGACGGGAGCCAAACCGGGTGCCCGGCCAGTTTTCCTACCAAAGCATTGCCTGTAAGCGTTTTGGGCCCGCCTGTCCTGCCGATTGGGGCAGGGCCGGGTAGATGTTCTCTCTTGTATCCAAAAACACTCTCACAGATCTTTCTTGCGTGGGGATTTAATGTTTATACAATCTTTGTTTGTTTTCATCAGGCACAAATGATATAATAAGATAAATATTGTCTTATTATGTCT
>DAOQTN010000130.1:0-6997 GCA_035340555.1 Anaerolineaceae bacterium
TCGCCCGACAGCCAGAATTTTATCACGCACTGGCTTTAACGTCAAAGGATTGGCTGGGTCTCAAACCTGGACGTATGCTAAAATGACAAAGTCGGCCATCAATTTAATGTAATTTAATGCCCCATTTTTTTAAAATCACTATATAATCAAAGTGTTATGCTGGAATACCGGTCCGGACTTGGCAAGTGTGTGCTGGAGCAATCAATGACCACAATGCAGACTGAAGATGAAGAAATCCTGCGCCTGATGGAACAAATGCATGCAGAAAGCAAACCGATCCAGATGCTTAACATCTTTCGGGGTTTGCCCATCGCTTACCATGCCCTGATTGATCATATTGAAATGGGATACGTTCACTTGAAGATACATGGCTATCAGGCGGTGGCCATTGCCCTGGAGAAGCGGACGTTTATCCAGGGTGGCCTGCTCCCCGAACCGGTACGGGCAAACCCGGTGGCTGTGAGTGTGGTCAATCAGGAGGTCACGCTGAACCGCTTTGCCTATGCCAAGACCCCGGTGGGGCAGCGGACCACTCCCCGGGTGCAACCCCGGGATCCGTTGAAGGTGGAAGTGCGCACGTCAAAAGGCCAGATTTCAGCCATGATTGCCGACCTGTCCGCCAGCGGTATGGGCGTTTTTACGTTTGGCACCTATATTGACTATCGATTGGACCTGAAACGCCATGATGAGGTTGAATTGTGCATCCATTTGCCTGGTGGACGCACCCTCTGCCTGCCTGGTGCCATTTCCAACATGAAGCGGGAACGCTCCACGATGCTGTATCGGTTGGGACTGGAAACCTACCCCGATCCGATTGCGGCCGCCGCGCTCTCGGACTACGTGGCCAATCGTTCTGCAGAAATTCTGCAGGAACTGGAGACCATGTACCATACCATGTGTGATGCCATCGCCTAGTTGCGGCGGGATGAACCCGATGGTGTCAGCCCGGCTGCATCAGCCCAATGCGATCAAGTTCACAGAATAAGTCGCCCTGTCAGGCCTGATTGGATAAATTTCAGTGTTCAAGTTCCCCTGTTCAAGTTCCACTGGATAAATTTTGCTGGACAAGCCTTGCTGCAATAGATCCACTGTATAAGTTTCACACCCCAAGTTTTATTGCAAGATTGAGGAGGAAATCATGCCCAACCAATCCCCAACCCCGGTTGAACTCATGGCACGCGACATAGCCACTGCTCAGAGCAATTTGGGTTCGCTGCAAACCAAGGTCCGTTTGAGCAGCCTGCTGGACCAGGTCGAGGACCTGCAGTCCAATGTGGCTGGTCTCCCGGCAGCCCTGGCGGATTTGCGCCAACGGGGTTACGTCTACGAGAAAAAACTGGAAACGATTGCTCAAACCATGGCGGATCGCTGGCGCACGCTGGCCCCCGGTATTCGAACCCAAATACAAATCCAATCCCAAGCCATGACCCAGGCGATGCCATCCCTGGAGAATAAAATGTCGAGCCTGGCGCGGGTTTCCAACAGCCTGGGGCAGGCCCGGCCTCTGCTCTCGCAGGTTGAGGCGGAAATCCGAACGATGGAGGGGCGCGCCAACGCTGCTGAGAGCACCATTCGGGGGATGTACAACCAGTTCCAAAGCGAGGTCAGTGCCTTCAAATCCCATCTGGAACGGGTCGCCGAAGCCTTTAAGGATTTGTCCCAAGCCTCCTTCCAACTGCTGGCCACCGAGGCCTTGATCATGGCCGTGGAGGCGACCTGGGTCCGCGATGCCAAGGAGGACGACAACGATCCCAAGGGCAATCTGTACCTGACCGATCAGCGTTTGATTTTTGAACAGAAACAGGAAGTGGCGACCAAGAAGGTCTTGTTCATCACCACTGAGAAGAAATTGGTTCAGCAGCTGTTGTTTGAGGTTGCCCTGGCGCTGGTTGAGGAGGTCAAGCCCTCCAAACGTGGGGCCTTTAAAAATGAAGACCACCTGGACCTCCGGTTTGCGTCCGGAGCACCTTATCAAACCGTGCATTTTCATTTGTTTGGCCAGGACTGCGAAGAGTGGGTAGCGCTCATCCAGCGGGCCAAAGCCCGGGAATTTGATGCTGACCGGGTGGTTGCGGTGGATGCTGCGGTGGAAGAAAAGGTCAAGTCCGCCCCGACCACCTGTCCCAACTGTTCCGGGGCGATCACCAAACCGGTTTTACGCGGTCAGGATACCATCACCTGCGACTACTGCGGTTCAGTCATTCGATTGTAAACGGTTCAAATTTTAAGGTGTAGTCAAAGACCTGCCCAATTGCGCCGGCCACCGCCGGCGCAATACTTGCGGTGTCCGGCACCGGCTGCAGATAATCTTCGAGCGCCACCATGGCAACCCCGGCAAGGCCACAGGGAACAATCCCTTCCCAGTAGCTCCTGTCCGGGGCAATATTGAGCGCAAAACCATGGCGGGAGATGCCGTGAGAATCCACCTTGACCCCGATGGAGGCAATCTTCCCAGCGGGGGGGCCTTCTACCCAAACCCCGGTTAACCCTGCCCGCACCATGGCCTTGAGGCCAAAACCGGCCAGCGCATTGATGAGCGCTGTTTCCAGCCGCCGGACATATCCCACAAAATCGGCCTGGGGAATCCGCTGCTGTCCCCAATCTCCGGGGGCCAGAGGCAGCAACGGGTAGCCGACCAGCTGTCCTGGCCCGTGATAGGTGATGTCGCCGCCGCGATCCACGTCGTAGACTTTGATACCGCGCGCCTCCAAGCGGGCTTGATCCCATAGTAAGTTGCCGGCCTGACCGCGTCGGCCAATCGTGTAAGTATGGGGGTGTTCCAGCAGGAGCAGGGTTGGAGGGCGTTTGCCCGCGGCAATTTCAAGCGCCAACTGATCTTGCAGCTGCCAGGCTGGCAGATAAGCCATTTGGCCCAACCAGTGGACGATACAGGTGCGGTCATTTTCTCTCATGTTTATTTCATGCAAAAATGATAATATTGGGATAAAATATGGACGTTATTAACAGGACTTTTCTCCTCTTCTATTTCCTTCTCTCCACCCAGGCTTGGAGAGAAGGACTTTTTAAGCCCGGGAGTTAAATGACCTGTTGAAAGAAATCCTTTTCCACTTTTTCGTGGGGGCCTGGTGGGGGCAGGGCTCGCATATAGTGCTCATTGGCGCTAAAAACCCCCAGCAGGATATCCAGAATCCCCCGGCGCCGTTTCCCGCCGCCCTGACTGGCGTGGCAAGCGGCTGCCTCCGCCCGGATTTTTGCCACCGGGCGGTAGCTGATTCGGGCGTGAACCGGGAAGGTCTGCCCGGCAATGGCAGCCAGGTCAATGTCCTTGTTTTTACCGAATTTGCGGGGATCATGCCCCAGCAGAGGCATGATTTTCACCATGATCCGCAGCAGTGAGCGCTCGGGAGTGTGAAAGTACAGTCGTTGGATTGGGTGTGCTCGGATTGGGAGGGCGGTGGACCCGGGAAAGTTGGGATCGGCTGCCAGTGCCACGGCCCGGACGGTGGCTTGATGGATGGCGATGTGATCCGGATGCCCATAGCCCCCGTAGGGATCAAAGGTCACCACGACCTGGGGCTGCAGCCGCCGGATGATGCCGGCAACTTCGCCGGCCACCTGCTCAACCGGTTGAGCCGCCAGGGCTTGGGGGTGGGTATTGTCCGGCGATCCCGGCATCCCCGAATCGCGATACGGCAGAAAAATGACTTCGGCAATCCCCAATTTTTCTGCAGCGCAACGCAGTTCTGCCATGCGGCGTTCGGCAATCGAGGCAAAGCCGCGCAGATATTGCTCCTCCATTTCTCCGACTTCTCCCCGGGTGGCACAAATCAGGTAAACCTTGACGCTGCGCCGGGCATAGACGGCGAGAGTGCCCCCGGTGCCAAAGGTTTCGTCGTCCGGGTGGGCCATGATGGCCAGGAGAACGGGTTTGTTCCCGTTGGCAAGGTGGATGGGAGTCAGTGAAGCCATGTATAATCCTCAATATTGAAACAGGGTGGGATCAACCGTTTGGGCATAGGCATTGATGCCACCGACCAGCCTCACGGCTTTCGTATAGCCGTGATCGCGCAGGAAGTGGACAGCCCGGGCGCCGCGAATGCCGGTGCGGCAAATTAAAACCAGAGGAAGCGTGGTGGGCAGCTCGGTGTAGCGGGTGGGCAGCTCTTCCAATGGCAGGCTGACCGCGCCGGCAATCCGGGCAATCTGTTGTTCCATGGGCTGGCGCACGTCCACCAGCAGCGGGGGGGCGGCGGTTTTTAACTGTTGAACCAGTTCGGCCGGTGTCAGTTCCCAATCCGGGGACAGGACCTCTTCGGCCTCTCCCGGCAATGGGGTGCCGCAAAACTGGGCATAATCGCGGAGATCAGTAATGGTGGGGGTGCTGCCACAGATGGGGCAGGCGGGATTCTTTCGCAGCCGGACGATTTGAAAGCTCATTTCCAGCGCGTCGTAGAGCAGCAGCCGTCCGATGAGCGGCTCCCCGACCCCGAGGATGATTTTAAGGGTTTCCGTGGCCTGCACGGAGCCGATCACCCCAGGCAGGACCCCAAAGACACCGCCGGCGGTGCAACTGGGCACGCTCCATGGGGGCGGTGGCTCCGGGAATAGGCAGCGGTAGCAGGGCCCGGTCCGGCCATCAAAAACGCTGGCCTGGCCTTCAAAGCGAAAAATGGAGCCATAGACGTAAGGCCGGCCGGTCAGCATGGCCAGATCATTCAGCAGGTAACGGGTGGGAAAATTGTCCGTTCCATCCACCAGCACATCGTAACCCTGGGCAATATCCCGGGCATTTTTGGCGTTGAAGACGGTATTGTAAGTGTCCACTTGGATCAGCGGATTCAGACTCTGCAGATGGCGACGGGCGGACGCCACCTTGGCTTGACCGACCGTGGTTGAGTCATGAACGATCTGGCGCTGCAAATTGGAACTGTCGACCACATCATAATCCACCAGTCCAATCCGGCCCACCCCGGCGGCAGCCAGATAGAGGCTGATGGGTGACCCCAATCCCCCGGTGCCTACAACCAATACCGCGGCTTGTTTTAGCCTGGCCTGACCGGCCAATCCCACTTCTGGAATGACTAGGTGACGGGCATAGCGGAAGATTTCATCCTGTGAGAACGGGGGTGTGGTCATATGATTTCTGCTTTGATGATACCAAAAAGGCGTTTAACTGGCAAATTTTGGGTACAATTGTTTTATGCAGATTGTCTTGACGCATGAACAGGCGGACTTTGATGCCATCGGTGCCCTGTTGGGGGCGGCCTTGCTGCAGGAGCACACGATCCCGGTATTGCCCCGCAAAATGAATCGCAATGTCCGGGCGTTTCTAAACCTCTATGGCTCTGAGTTTCCCTTTGTTGAACCGCGGGATTTGCCCCAGGGATCAATCACTGCCGTAACCCTGGTGGATACCCAGTCCCTGGTGACTTTAAAAGGGATTGGGGCCGGAACCCGGGTTCAGGTCATTGATCACCATGTCCGCCGGCCCGGATTGGAGCCCGGCTGGGAGGTGGTGACCGAACGGGTGGGGGCTTGCACCACCCTGCTGGTGGAGTCGCTGCGCGAGCATGTCGGGGGATTGGGCGCCCTGCACGCCACGTTGCTGTTGTTGGGCATTTATGAAGATACAGGCTCCCTGACCTATGTCAGCACTACACCGCGGGATGTACGCGCCGCGGCCTATCTGCTGGAGCAGGGTGCCAGTTTGCAGGTGGTCTCGGAGTATCTCAATCCCCCCTTGTCAGCTGAACAACGCGGGGTTTATGACCGCCTGCTGGCGGCAGCTCATTCCCACCCGATCAACGGTCAGACCATCGTGATTGCCAGTACAACGGCGGAGGAAATGACCGAGGAAATCTCCAGCGTGGCGCATAAATTGCGCGACCTGCTGGATCCGGACGCCTTATTCATTCTGGTGGGCACATTGGAGGGTATCCGACTGGTGGCGCGCTCCACCACCGATCAGATCAATGTTGCCGCGATCGCGGCCGAATTCCATGGTGGTGGCCATGAACGGGCGGCCTCAGCCCTGATTCACCCGGAAACGCTGCCTCCGACCGACCAGGCTCCGCTTGATTTCATCTGTGCCCGGTTGTTGGAGATTTTACCCCGTCATGTGCGGCCTTCCCTGACGGTTGGACAGATCATGTCCTCCGGCCGGATCGGCACCCTGGCACCTGAAACATCGGCCCAGGAGGCGGAAAAATTGATGCGCCGGTATGGCTATGAAGGTTATCCGGTCGTCAAAGATGGTCGTGTGTTGGGTCTGCTGACCCGGCGGGCGGTTGACCGGGCATTGTCGCACCGGCTGAACCTGACGGCAGCCAGCCTGATGGAGGCGGGCGAGATCACGGTCTCCCCGGCCGACACCCTGGATCATCTCCAGCGTTTGATGGCTTCCACCGGGTGGGGGCAGATTCCGGTGGTCTCCCCCGAGGGCCGCATGATTGGCATTGTGACCCGCACGGACTTGCTGAAATTCTTGGGAACGCAACTGCCCCATCAAAACGGGCGGCGGAATCTGACGGAAAAATTGGCGGCGGCCCTGCCGCCAACCCGGCTGGCGTTGTTGCAACAAATTGCTGAAACCGCCCTGGGGCTGCATTTTCCGGTTTATGTGGTGGGTGGATTTGTGCGGGACCTGCTGCTGGATCTGCCCGGGCTGGATTTTGATATTGTTGTTGAAGGGGACGCCATCGCGCTGGCGCAAAAACTCCGGCAGGATCATGGGGGAAGAGTGGTGGCCCACGATCGTTTTGGCACCGCCAAATGGCAGATCCAGGATGTTCAGGCCCGTCTGTTGCAGAACCTGGGCTTGCCCGGGGATGCCACCGGCCTGCCGGACAGCCTGGATTTGATCACGGCCCGAACTGAGTTTTATGACCGACCCACCGCCCTGCCCACGGTGGAACGCAGCAGCATCAAGTTGGATCTGCACCGCCGTGATTTCACCATCAACACCCTGGCCCTGCGCCTGGATGGACGGCATTATGGCGATCTTTACGATTACTGGGGGGGGCTGGGTGATCTGGAT
>DAOQTN010000131.1:0-6986 GCA_035340555.1 Anaerolineaceae bacterium
GGCCTGAATCTGGCCGCCAATCAACTCCGGCTGGCCATCACCGGCAACAATATCAGCGATGTGTTATATGCTGACGCTCCATTGGAAGACGGTGCCTGGTGTCTTTTCCGGCTGAGGCGGGAGGATGAATTTGGCGGACCACGCCCCTGGGAACAGGAAGCCCGCAGCGCTCGCGCCGAACTGGACGCATTAATGACCCAGTGGAGCCTGGATGGAGTGACCGTGCAGGAGGTACGGGAACAACTTAAACCCAAAGGCAGCCAACCACCCAGTTTGGGGGATCGGATTTTGACCGTCATCCAGAGCATCCGCACCGATTGGGTCCTGGCTGAACGCGAAGCCATTGCACACACCGGAAAACTAAAAGCCCGCTTGGATCTGGCCCAGCAGGCCGCCCGCACCGATAATGTTCAACATTATTTTGATCAACGGGACGAACTCGAAACCAAACTTAAAGATGGCCAGCGTCCACCTCGAACAGCGGCCAAGGCCCTCAGCGGTGAGGCGGAGCAGGTGCATGGCACCCGCCCACTGATCGATGCCAATACCCCGGCACTGGAAGGCGAGGAGTTGTGGCGCACGCTGCGCTATGTGGGCAATGCCTAGGGCAGGTGGCCGGTCAGGTTTAAGGTCAGGCTTAAGGTCAGGCTAAAGAGCCGAATACAGAGTAAATTCAAGGTTGGCAAATAGACGGAGGCGCGTCAGGAAAAAAAACCGCGCCGTTTTATCGCTTGACAGTCCTGAAATGCCGGTTATAATACATGAATACATGTTCATATATTCAGGAATTCCCCAATGCCCCCTGCTTCCCCCGCCCGCTGTGAAGAGAATGTCATTCATGAATCGGCTGTGCGTGCCGCGCAAACCCGCCTGGTGGATGGGCTGACAGCCACACACCTGGCACAAACCTTCCAGGCGCTCTCAGATCCTGCCCGGGTGCGGCTAATCTCCGCCCTGCTGGAAAACGAACTATGCGTCTGTGATCTGGCAGCCGTGCTGGGCATGACCCAGAGCGCCGTATCGCATCAATTGCGCAGCCTGCGCGACCTGCATCTGGTACGCACCCGCAAGGCTGGCCGGATTGTCTATTATGCACTGGACGATGCTCATATTCGTGACCTGTTTCAGCGCGGATTGGAACATATTCAGCATCACCACGAACAAGGATCACCGGAATGAACCCACCCAAGGCCCCTGAAAGCACCTCCTGCGGCTGCGCCAGCTGTAAAATGCCGGCGAGTCGCCCAATACATCAATCGGTCAATTTCTTAAGCTTCCTGTGGGCCCGATCCGAGGCGCGTTTGGCACTGGGGGCCGGGCTTCTGCTGGGTATCGCTGTTTTTATTGAAGCCCTGGATGGACCTCTGCTGCTGGTGCGCGCCCTACAAGTGATCGCCTTGATCATTGCCGGTCATCCGGTGGTGCGCAGTGGGCTCCAAGGGTTAATCAAAAACCATGATTTCAACATTAATCTACTGACCAGTGTGGCCACCCTGGGAGCCCTGTTCATCGGAGAATGGACTGAAGCAGCCACATTGATGTTTTTGTTCGCCATCGCCGAAGCATTGGAAGATTATGCGGTAGAGCGCAGTCGCAGTGCCCTGGGAGAGCTGGACTCGCTGCTGCCCGAAACGGCTCTCCGTCTGATTGACGGCCGGTCCCAGCTGGTGCCGGTTAATGATCTGTCCGTCGGTGACCGGCTGCTTGTCCGCCCGGGAGAGCGTGTGCCAATGGATGGCCAGGTGATCGCCGGCCACAGTGAGGTCAACCAGGCCCCCATCACCGGTGAAAGTCTGCCGGTGGAAAAAGGTCCCGGCGACGAGGTGTTTGCCGGCACGGTAAACGGCAGCGGTGCGCTGGAAATGGCGGTAACCCGGCGGGTGACCGAGAATACCCTGCACCGGATTATTGAGATGGTGGAGGAGGCCCAGGCCCGCCGGGCCCCCGTGCAGCGCATTATCGATCGATTTGCGCGCATCTACACGCCGGCCATCATGGTGTTGGCGGCGCTGACCGCCGCCCTGCCGCCGCTGCTGTTTGGGGCTCCGTTTTTGGATACCCCTGACGGTCGCGGCTGGCTGTATCGCGCCCTGGCACTGCTGGTGATCTCCTGCCCATGCGCACTGGTCATCAGCGCCCCGGCAACCATTCTAAGCGGCATTACCGCGGCGGCACGCCAGGGGGTTTTGGTGAAGGGAGGGGCTTTCATCGAAGCTCTTGCCCAAGTGCGGCTGTTTGCCTTTGACAAGACCGGCACGTTAACTCTGGGTCGACCGGTGGTGCTGCAAGCCCGTTGCCCCAACTGTCCGGATGGCGTTCACTGTACCGATTGCGACCAGGTGCTGGCTTTGGCCGCCGCGCTGGAACAACATAGTGCTCATCCACTGGCACAGGCGGTCATCAACGCCGCCGGGGCGCGCGGGTTGGCAGAGTCTTACGCTCCGGCCGAAGCGGTAACCACACTGGCTGGACTGGGGCTCCGGGGGGAAGTCAACGGCAGGGCGGTCACCGTGGGAAGCCACCGGCTTTTCGAGGCCGAACACCCCCACCCGGCCCAATTTTGCTCCTGGGTGGAACAGGCGGAGCTGCAAGGCCAGATGGCCATGCTGGTGGCCGATGGTCCGGATGTACGCGGCCTCATTACAGCGGCCGACGAGCTGCGGCCTGAAAGCCAGGCGGTGGTCGCCGCGCTGCAAGCATCGGGCTGCCAGACGGTCCTGTTGACCGGAGACAATCCCGGCGCCGCGCAATCCGTGGCTGAGCGGGTGGGTATTGACACGGTGAATGCCCGGCTGCTGCCCGCAGACAAGCTGGCTGCGATTGCCGAGCTGCGCGCCACTGGACCAGTGGCCATGGTCGGGGATGGTATTAATGATGCCCCGGCACTGGCGGCCGCGGATGTGGGGATTGCCATGGGAGGCGCCGGCAGCGCTCAGGCGCTGGAAACCGCTGATGTAGTGTTGATGGCGGATGGCCTGGCGCAGCTTCCCGGCGCGGTGCGGTTGGCCCGGCAGGTTCGCCGGCTGATCAAGCAAAATATTGCCTTCAGCCTGCTGGCCAAACTGGCCTTCATGTTGCTGGCACTGGGGGGCATCACCACCCTGTGGCTGGCGGTGTTGGCGGATACCGGAATCACCCTGCTGGTGACAGCCAATGGCATGCGCCCATTGGCAAAACGATAAGGGCTGGAGATCTGAAGGGCCGGGGCTGAGGGCTGGGTTCAGGGGGGCTGAAGCGGAGTGGTTTCCGCCGCGCAGAATTATGAAGAAATTATTCCCAGGTGATGCTACCGTCTCAATTTGAAAATATACACGGTCTGGTCCTGGTAAATTAATTCAAAATCCGGTGAAGCCAGCAGATGCACCGGTTGAAGGACCCCACCGCGATCACCAATATAGACATGGGTGATGCCTTCAGCGCGCAGCAGTTCCACCCCTGCCGCTGAGGTAATATCCCCGTTGAGTTGGTCCAGTCGACCGAGCCGATCAGGCCACGTCGGATCACTGAGGCGCTCAATATAAAAATTCAAGACCGGCAGGGTCACCCGGCGCGCGGCCAGCAGCGGAATCCAGGCCCCCGCATCGCTGCCGGCAATCAGCGTCTCTGAGAAAGGAAAATGGAACATATTGACCATGAAATAGGCATCCGCCGGCGTCTCCTGGCGGATGAAATCCATGGCCGGCAGATCTGGTTGGTGCAGCAGCCCATCGTTGACGACGGGGTAGGCCAGGGTGGCACCAAGCCCGCCCAATAACAGAAGCAGAATAATGGCCGCAGCAAACCCCGGCTGCAGCCTGGAACGGCCCAAACGGCGAACGCAGAGATCCACCAGATTCATCCCTTCTTGCCCGATCATGACAGCAGCCGGCAGAAAAATTGAGATGAAGACACTGGTTGTATCCATCAACAGAATATAACGCGACGGGAGCATCAATATGACAAACCAGAGCGTCAAACCGATTGTCACCCGGTTGCGTCGGATCCAACCGGACAGCATGGCCAGTGCGGTCAACGCCAGCAGCGGAATATTGGTCGGATACTGTTTCAACTCAGGGCTGAACCGGCTCAATGAAAAATAATTGTCCGTTCGCTCCGCGGCCACGACCGGGAAGCCGACCTGGCTGGTAAGAGCCAGGTGAAGCAGCCATGGGGCGGTTAATCCCAGGACCACCAGCATCAGCAAAAAACCTCGGCCGGCGATCCGCTTCCAATCACCCCAGCGGTAGTGTCCCAAACCCTGAGCCAGCACCAGAACCAGCGCCCCCACAGCGGCCATGGCAACAATCCGATAATGGGTCAGCCCCATCCCGGCAGCCAGAATTGCCAGAGCGGGGATGCCGCCCGGCTTGAAGTCCTGTTTCAACCAGAGCCAAAAGAATATCAAAAACAGTGCCAAAATGATTAACCCGGCCAATTGCGTATACCGGCCCCAGGTCAACATATAAGCCGGCAGGACACTGGTCACGCCAACAATAACCGCCGCCATCAATCCAGCCAACCGGCGCCCTGAAATTATCTCCGTCAAAAGGGCCACGGCCGCCGCGCATAAACTGACCAGAATCTTTCCCAAAACCAGCAGCAGCAGCCGGGCCGGGATGCCGCTGACCCAACCCAGGAATGCCGCCAAGGCATGAAACCCATAATGGTACCGGAAAGAAATGATGGGCAGATATGAACCATAGTCCTGTGGCAGCCGCCCCTGATCCATGATCATCTGCGTGATCAACGTGTGGTGATAACTGTCACTGCCCAAACCGGCCACTTCGTGCCGGATGCTCCACAGGCTGAACACAAACCCAATTGCCAGAATGGCCCAAAGTGCCATTCTATCCCTCTTGACCCGGAAGAGGTCTTTGGAGACGTGTCGCCAAGGTTTTTGAAGCCACAGCCCGGCCACCCAAAAGAACAAAAACAGGCTGACGGCTGTGACAGGCGAAATGGAAATATCCAACAGGTTGGTGAATCCCAGAAATACGGCCCATTCCCCCAGGGAAAGTCCAAAAGCCGCGGTTAAAACAAAACCAAAGCCCAACTCCCTGCGGAAATTGACAAATTGCAGGGTGAAAAATCCGGGCCCCAGGAAAATCAATAACGCGGCCCCCAACCCAAACCAGGATATCAGCGGGAGTTGATCCAATGTCATGGCTGCACCTTAAAGGCTTGGCTTCAAGCTGTAAAAGTATATCATGTTTCCCCCGACCGGGTCGGGTCGGGGCCCGGCGGCGCATCCGGGCGGCAGCGCCAGGATGCCAGGGGCGATAAGCGCCATGACGGGCGTGATATAATGCGTAAAGCGTCAGCGATGATTTTCTCTCCTAACAGTCCTTGATCGATGGTGATTGAATATAATCCCAGGCTGTTTTGGAAGCGCGGCCAATCTATCACAGGATGTCCATAGTGAAAGTATGCATTGTCACAACAGCTTTTCCCCGCTGGCCGGGTGATTTCAGGGCCATTTTTGTTTATGAAGCAGCCCAAGCCCTGAAGCGGCAGGGGTGTACGGTACGGGTGATTGCCATGCATAATCCCGGTGCCAAAACCCATGAGATCATGGATGGCGTTGAGGTGATTCGCCCGCGTTACGCCCCTGAACGATGGGAAGTACTGCAGAAGGACAGTGCGGGCATCCCGGCGGCTTGGAAGAAAAATCCGCTGGCCCGTCTGCTGATGGTCCCCTTCCTGATGGTTCACACTTTGGCCGTCGCCCGACACGCCGCAGACTGCGATATCATCCACGCCAACTGGACCCTGTCCGCAGCAGCAGCCTGGGCTTCGGCCTGGCTGCACCGGCGCAAATGGGTGGTGACCGTACAAGGCAGTGATATTTTCCAGGCGCCTAAAATCGGTCTGGTCCGGCAGATCACCCGGGCGGCGCTGCGGCGCACAACCCGTGTGATTGCCTTGAGCCGGTCCCTGGCCGCGGCCACAGCCGCGCTGGATGTCCCGGCAGAACACATCACCGTGGTGCCCAATGGCGTCAACCTGGCCAATTTTCCCCACCAACCGGAATCGACCCGCGAGCCGGTCATCCTGTATGTCGGTTCGTTGATTGCCCGCAAAGCCCCCAATGTCTTGATTGACGCCATGCCGGAAATTCTGGCCCGATGCCCACAACACCGCCTGGTGCTGATTGGAGAGGGGGAAGAGCGCACTGCGTTGGAGGCACAGATTGCCCGTTTGGGCTTGGCAGAGCAGGTCCGGTTGATCGGAACCCAGACCCAGCAACAGGTGGGGGAATGGATGCGTCAGGCGCAGGTATTCGTCCTGCCTTCATATGAAGAAGGACAGGGCGTGGTGCTGGTCGAGGCACTGGCCAGCGGCACCCCCTGCGTGGGCAGCACCGCTGGCGGTATCCCGGATGTCGTCACTGAGGATGTCGGGCGCGTGGTTGCACCGGGGGACACGGGGGCCCTGGCAAAGGCCATCCTGGACGTCATTGGCAACCCGACTCGCTGGCAGGAGCTCAGCGTCGGGGCACGCCGCCGGGCTGAGACAACCTACGATTGGGACCTGATTGCCCGGCAATTGATGAAGATCTATCAATCTGTGGGGCCAGGCCAGCATGACTGAGCGGGGCTACCAGGATCACTTCTTTACGCGTTACGACATCATTCGCGACGCGGAGAACAGTCAGGCAAAGGCACAAAAGATAGCGACCATCTTGGAGGCTTACGGTGGCGCCCAAATTTCGGACAGCTTGTGCCTGGATTTGGGCTGCTCACGCGGCATCACGGCAGAGACCCTGACTCCCATGGTGAGAGGCATGGTGGGAATCGACTATGATCAAACCGCCATTCACCTGACCCCGGCAGAAGCCCGCCGAAAAATTTTATTCATTCACGGCGACGCCATGAACCTCCCATTTGCAAACAATACTTTTGGATTACTGGTTTGTGCCCAAGTCTATGAACACGTCCCCGATGATCTAACCTTGTTTGCCGAAATGTACCGGGTCCTGAAGCCCGGCGGCCAGATTTATTTCAGTG
>DAOQTN010000132.1:0-6958 GCA_035340555.1 Anaerolineaceae bacterium
ACAATCGCCCTGGCTTTACAACGACTGGGCGGTGTCTACTATTATCAAGGGGATTATGCCCGGGCAATTGACTTGTTTGAGGCAGCGCTGGTCATATTCCAAAAACTGGGCAATCTGACCGGTGTGGCCAACTGTCTCACTAATATCGGCAGCACCAGTTCCATTCAGGGAAATCATGATCAGGCGGTACAGAACTATACCCATGCCTTGGAGATCAGCCGGCAGATCGGTGAACGATGGGGAGTTTCCACCTGTCTGAGCAATCTGGGAACCCTGCATACTTACCTGGGTAAATACGAGGCTGCCCGACGTTATTTTGAGGAAGGGTTGGAAATTCGAGCGGAGATCGGTGATCGGTGGGGCTACGCCTCCTGCCTTTCCAACCTGGGGTGGACAGCCATGCTTCAGCAGGAATATGATCAGGCGGTGCAGTACGGTGTGCAGAGCCTGGAAATTTACCGTGCCTTGGGTGATCGGCGTAACATTGCCAACTCGCTTTGCAACCTGGCGCATGCCGATGCCCAGCGCGGTGAACACACTCTGGCACACCGGGCATATTTGGAAGCCTTGCAAATTGCCTGGGAAATCGGCGCCTTGCCCCGCGCCTTGGAAGCTCTGGCCGGGCTGGCGGGACTTCATCTGGCCGCCAACCGGCCGGTCACGGCCGCCGAGATGCTGGGACTGGCGATGTCCCACCCGGCGACCAGTTCGGATGTCACTCAGGTGGCGGAACCGTTACTGGCTCAACTCCGCTCAGCTTTACCAGATGACCAACTACAGGCCGCCCTTGGGCGGGGGCAGGCCCTGGACCTTAAGGAAACGGTTGAAGCCGCACTGCAAGAGACCACATAATGATTTATCCGACATCATGTTTTTTTGGACGATTGCTTGAGGAGGAGAATACATGTTGAGAGCTGTTCGCTGGTTATCAGGCCTGCTCATTATGATCTTGCTGGGTGTTCCGGTTGTCCCTGTGCAGGCACTCAGCCGACCGGCTGATGCATTTTCAGATACGTTTACCAATACGGTTGCAGATACGGTTGCTATCAGTGGCCTTGTCACCGATGGTTCCGGACACAGTTATCCGTTGTATGCTCGCATCGATGTCATCGGTGGGGCCAACCCCCAGACAGTTTTCACCGACCCATTTACCGGGACTTACACCCTGAATGTCCAGCGAGGGATTCAGATAACCCTCACCGTCACGGCGGTCATTGCTGGTTATGAGGTTGACAGCGAGATACTGATTCCTTTGGAGGACATGCTGTTGAATTTTCAACTGGTCGCGGCAGCGGAATGTACCGCCCCCGGTTACTACAATGTTTTATTTGAAGAAACATTTGACTCCGTGGCGGCTGATGACCTGCCTGCGGATTGGGAAACCGAGATTCTGGGCCCGACAAAATTATGGCGTACAGCTAACGCCACCAACGACCCACCGGGCTGGCCCCCGGTGACTGAGCCCAATCTGGTTTACATCAGCACATCCACAATCAATCCCGGAATCACAGTGCGTCTTTATCGCGAAGTCGGTCTGGATTTAAGCGCCGTGTCCGGGGCTGTGGTGGTCTTCCAGATGTTCCATGATAATCTTTATCCAAACACAGATAAGTTACAACCGCAACTCTCCCTGGACGGTGGCGTTTCATGGCTCAATATCGGGGCACCCATTGACCGCTATGCGGCAACCACCGGCTGGCAAACTCACCAAGTGGACATCAGCGCCTATACGGGCGAAGGTTTTACCGATGTCAGAATGGGTTTTAACGCCATATCCGGTTTGCGCAATGATATTCATTTGGATAATGTGGCTGTTCATTCGGCGGAATGTTCCCTGGTCCCCGGTGGTGTAATTGCGGGATATGTCACTGCCAGCGGCACCCCACTGGATGGGGCCTCTGTAACATCGCCGGAATCCGGCAGCGTCAGTGTGAGTGAGCCGGGTGACCCGGTCAATGCCGGGCTTTACTGGTTCTTCCAGCCAACCACCGGCAGCCCCCAAACGGTTCATGTGACAGCCCAGTTGGAGCCACAGTACATCCCTGAGGAAGCTGATGTGTCGCTTGGGCAGGACGCGCTTCAACGGCAGGATTTTGACCTGACCCATCGCAGTGCCATCACAATTAATGGAGCTGTGACTGACGGCGGTGGACATGGTTATCCACTGTATGCGTCCGTGCACGCCACCGGACCCGGTTTTGAGACCATGGTGTATACCGATCCCTTCACCGGGGCATACACCCTGACGGCCTACGCCGGGGTAACTTATCACCTGGAAGCATGGGCAAAGCTCCCCGGTTACAATATGGTGGCTGTGGATTTGACGCCGGCCGGAAATGAGACCCGGAATTTTTCCTTGACGATTGCTGGAGATTGTATCACGCCCGGTTATGAACCGGTCAGCACGGTTGTCTATACCGAGGACTTTGAAACTGTAACCCCTCCGGCTTTGCCTGCGGGCTGGGACCAGGAGAATTACATTGGCGACACTGGTGAGTGGGCGACCAGTGCGTTGACAGTCCATCCGGTCAATTATCAACCTTATTCTGGTGACAGACTGGCTTACTTCAACTCCTGGAACGCCACCGGCAGCCATGCCACCCGGCTCTATCGCACCAGTGGCAGCAACCTTTCGGCGATGACCGCGGCTGTGCTCCGCTTCTGGATGTTCCACGATACATTTTACGATGAGAGCAACGATCGCCTGCAAATCCAGGTCAGTGTGGACGCCGGCAACAGTTGGACCAACGCTGGCCCACTCTTTTGGCGCTATGATGGCTCCACCGGCTGGAAACAACACACAGTTGATCTGACCGCTTTTGTGGGGCAGACGGACGTCCGCGTGGCGCTGCTGGCCTATAGTGATAATGGCAACGATATTCATATTGACAAAATCACCATTGAGCGGGTGGATTGCACCCTGGATCCAGGGGGATTGGTTGCTGGATATGTGGTCGATGCCAATACGGCCGAGCGGATTGCCGGAGCCAGGATCGCTGGAGGTGGGGGTTCTGCGGCTTCCCTGGATCTCAGTCCGGACCTGGCGCATACCGGGCTTTACATGCTTTTTCAATCCACCACCATCCAACCACAATCGGTGGATTATGATGTCACCTATCCGCGCTATGACCCAACCGGAGCCACGGTTTCCGTCTATCGTAATCAGGTGAACCGGCAGGACTATACGTTGTCGGCCGGCCAGCTAACCTTCACCCCGGAAGGTGGGCTGCAGGTCAACCTGCCCATCAACAGCACCCTTTCCAGCAGTGCTTTGCTGGGCAATACCGGCACCCAAGCGGTGAGTTTTACCCTGCGTGAGGTCGCCGGGCCGCAGACCAGCCCCATCTCATCGGCCTACGGAGTCAATACCATCTCGGACGCCATGGTGACCTTTGTTCTGGATAACCCGGGGGTGGTCTCCAGCCCGGGTCCGGTCAGTCCCAGCACGATCAAGGGGGGCGACTTCCGGTTGAATGATTTTTCCCGCATCTTTGCTTTGGATTTTCAAAACGAACCACCCGAACTCATCACCCTCGCCACTGCCAATGCCAGCAAGACAATTATTGGATCCGCTGATCCGGGAGAGGGCTATGAATGGACAGGGCTGGCTATTGCTGCGGACGGCATCTTGTATGCTTCGGCGAGCAATGGGTCGGTCTCACAACTTTATACATTGGATGACCTCACTGGAGAAGCCGAACTGGTTGGCGTCATCACCAACAGTGTGGATATCCGCGGCCTGGCGGTGGATGGTTTTGGTCGATTTTATGGCGTGGACATCTATCAGGACAGCTTGCTGCAAATCAATCCGCTCACCGGCGTTGGGCGGGTGCTTGGCAGTCTGAATGTCAACCTGAACTTTGACCAATCCCTGGAGTTTGACGAAACCAGCGGGCGACTTTACCTCTCAACGCGAACGCCAGCCCGCTCCGAACTGCGCACGGTCAATCTGACCACCGGTGCCACCAGCCTGGTGGCACCATACCCGTCAGGCTACCAGATCGATGGGCTGGCAATTGCCTCCGGCAGCGACAATCCCCTGCCGTGGCTGACAGCGGACCTGACAACCGGCTCCCTGGCACCTGGCGCAGCCCAAGCCATTAATTTGAATTTTGATGCCACCAACCTGACACTGACCCCCCCCGGTGATTACAGCGGATGGATCACCAGTTGGGATGACAGCCCCTACGGCGTGACCGTCCTGCCGGTTCAGATGCATGTGCAGGGATACGGCGTAGAATTAACCCCGCCGGCCCCGGATGGAGCCAACGTTGCCGGATCAACAGTCAGTTATAACCTGACCCTCACCAACAGCGGCGAGCTTTCCACCAGTTATCATGTTGCCGTGGTTCGCGCTGGGGGCGAAACCTGGACGTTCAACTTCAACCCGGCGGCTACACCTGTTTTACAACCCGGTGAAACCGCCACAGTCACGGTTAATGTGACCATACCTGCCGGAGCCACCTCCGGACAGAATACCGTATTGACGGTGACGGTTACGGCCGATGCCGACCCGATGCCCAACCGGGCCAGTGATGTCAGTACATTGACCACCACGGTCAATGCACCGCCTCTCCCCATTAATGATAACTATACCCTGGATGAGGATGCAGTGTTGGTTGTTGATGCTGCCGGCGGGGTCCTGTCCAATGATACCGACCCGGAATCCGACCCCTTGGAAGCGGTATTGGTCAATGGTCCGACATCAGGAGTGGTGTACCTGGCTGCAGATGGATCATTCATCTATACGCCAAATACAGATGAGAATGGCTCGGACAGCTTCACCTATGCGGCTCAAGACGGCTATTCGGCACCCACGGCCACCGTTTTGATCACGGTTAATCCAGTTAATGATCCGCCAGAACTGATGACCCCCATCCCGGACCAGCAAACCATATCCGGCCTGGGCTACAACTATATCATCCCGGTTGATGCTTTTATTGATCGAGATGGGGACGTGTTGTCATACACGGCTGGACTGGAAAACGGAGATCCACTGCCGGGGTGGTTGAGTTTTGACCCGACGACCCGCCGCTTTTCGGGTTTGGCGCCGGATTTGGCGGTCACATACTCGATTGTGATCACAGCCTCGGATCCTGGCGGTCTGACGGTGTCCGATATTTACCAGTTGGAAATCCGGTACCTGCCGGAACACGTCTTCCTGCCGGCAGTGCTGCGTTAATCGCTCATTCCATAAACAGCCACGGCTTCCTGTTTACCACGGATGGCCATTTCCGGCAGGTGCTCCACCCGCAGTTCCATGCTGGTGCTGGCCTGCCGGAAAGTTTCTCCATGCAGCAAAATGGGAAATCTGGTTTCTTTGGTTTTGTCCTGTAGTCGGGCGGCCAGGTTGACTGTGTCGCCGATGACGGTATATTCCAGCCGCTCGGCGCTGCCGACGTTGCCGGCCACCACCGGGCCGCTGGCCACACCAATCCCGATTGATAATTCGGGCAGGGCGGATTGGGATTGAGATTGATTAAATTTTTCCAGGGCGGATAACATATCGCGGGCTGCCTGGGCAGCCCGGGCAGCGTGATCCTCCGCAGGGTTCAGGGGGGTGCCAAACACAGCCAGCAGCGAATCCCCGCCAAACTTGTTGACCATGCCGCCTTGCGTCACTATGGCGGATACCATCAGAGTCATATAGCGGTTCAGGGTTTCGATCAGAGCACTGGGTTCCAGTTGTTCAGACAGACCGGTGAAGTTTCGAATATCGGCAAATAATACCGAGCATTCCACCATCTGACCACCCAGTTGAGCCCCATGCTCCACGGCCTGGCGAGCCACTTCGGGGGTGACATAGAGGTTGAGCAGTGTCCGGACCCGTTCCCCCTGACGTAGCCCGGCAACCATCTGGTTGAAACCATCAGTGACAACCCCCAGTTCGTCATTGGCATGTACCGGCGCATGGATATTCAGGTTGTTGTCCGCCACCTGCTTCATCGCTTTCTCCAGCCGGTGGAGTGGATCGGTGAGGCCGCGGGTCACAAAGATGGCCATGCTCACACTGATCAACAGACTGAACCCCAAAATGAACAGTTCCGAGGTAAACATGTTTTGCATTACCGCGTGGGTATTCCACGTTGCCAGCAGCGCCTGGGCGCGGTCCATTGAAACCATCATGAGCAGGGTCATGGGCCAGAGCGTGACGAGCAAAAAGACCAGCAACAGTCGCGGTAACACTGGCAGCCGGAAAGCCCGGACGCGTTGAAGGCTGATTCCATGAAAAAAGTACATCACCACTGGCTGCCAGACATAGTCGGCGCCAAAGAATACCAGTCCGCTGACCATAATCCCGGTGAACAGCACCAGCGCCTGAAAAATTAACCAGAAGCTGCCCCAATCCCATTCACCACTTAACAACCCGGCAGCAAAAGAGCCAAAGATCAGTCCGCCCACCAGCCACATAAACAATGATGTCAGTGCTGATATGAGCGGCAGGTTGAGCACAGCCCGCAGTGCCTTCTCCGGCACTGCGTCTGGGGGCAAACCTGCCAGCCGTTTTTTTGCCCAAACATCCACCAGTCGGGATGAGCCGCCGGCAATAAAGCTGCCGCCAGCCAGCAAAGCAACCAGACTGACCACAAAGAGTATAACTGAAACGGCATCGGATTGCCCTGTCGGCCCACTGCGGCCCACGGGAAAGAGCAGTGCCAGAAAAACGTACGTCAGCAAAGCGCCGAAGGTGTTGCCAGCCAGCGTGATCCAATCCATTCGACGGTTGGCTTTGCGATAGGCGGCGGCAAACTCGTTCACATTACCCATGGCTGTTTTTCAGGATACTGTTGTTGCGGTCATTTCCGCCTCTTCAGTAGCGGCTGAGGCCATGCCGCGCGGGACATTGACCCGGGTCAGCAGCAGCATGCCAATGGTGAAGAAAACAATCAAGGAGACAATGCTGAAGCGGCTGTTGTGCATCCAGGTGGACACCAGACCAAACAGGATCGGTCCCAGA
>DAOQTN010000133.1:0-6957 GCA_035340555.1 Anaerolineaceae bacterium
TTGGGGCGCTGCTGATCGTAGAGCCGCTTCATCAGCACGGTGTAGGTGAAGTTGTCCAGCATCAGCAGCAGCAATCCGGCCAGAATGAGGGCGGGAACTGCTGCTGCAGCCTGAAACCAGCCATTCTCCGAGCGGGGGGACCATTTCAGGCGGCTGGCAAGCCACAACCCTCCCACCGGCAGCACAAAAAGTGCGGCTGCCAGGATGCTGGCGGTGAACAAGACCACCAGCCGGGGACCAAAAGTCAGAGTGTCCATAAAGGAGGGCTTGGTCACCAGAAACAGCCATTCCATAAACACCAAGCCGAATCCGGCCAGCAGGGTGATTTCAGCCAGAATTTCCCATCCCCGGGATCGGGGTTCAATTTTTAGCGCGCCAATCCAGGTTTGGATTTGTTGTCTGAGAAGGGCGAGGCTCTTTTTGAGCCTCCCGCCTCCCTGCGCCCGACTTGTTTGCGGCATTGACTGCTCCCATGCAGCGGCATGATTTCCGGCGGCGGTGGCATGGCGATCCTGTCCGGTGCCGGAATGGCCGTATTATAGCATCACTCGTTCCCGCCACTCCCGGATTGCCTGCGCATGAATGGGGTAATGTTTGTAAGAATCCCAACCCAGACGACGCCGGAACCGGGTCTCTGTTTTAAAGGGTTCCTCATCCAGGCCAGCCAGATAGGCCACCAGCCGCTCATGGGTCGCGTTGATTTTCTGCAGCACCTCCGGCAGCGGCAGGTTTTGCCACTGGCGGGTCATGAGGGCATTAAAGGCATCAATGCCGCCATAGGTGGCCGAGTACCGCGGCGGTTGTTTGCCTGCCAGGATGTCCGGCAGGTGTTTGAGGGATTCTTCCTCCCACCAACTGACATGGGCCAGAATATCCCGGACGGACCAGTCTTCCGTCACACCCGGTTGTGTCAGCTGTGCGTCACTCAATCCCGCCCAGGCGGACTGCAGGTCCAGCCAGCCCTGGTTGATTTTGTCAATGATTTGCTGTTTTTTCACCCCGACACCTCCGTTTATTGAAAGGCCAATTTAAACCTGAAGCGACAGTCCTCTTCAAACCACATCGGGAAATTGGTGCCCCACAGATTGTTGTGCAGGTTGAAATGCATCCCGCGGGTCTGATCGGGCTGGTCGTTCGTAAAATTGAGCAGAGCCGGTTCACCCGGGGCAACCAGAGGCGAGTCCAGCGCGGTGATCACCATGGTCCGGCTCCCGTCGGTGCAGCTGACCCCCTGGCCACAGGCATGCAGGTGACGGTTGCCATTGGCCACCACCTCCAGCGGCGAGATGTTGCGCCCGAGCTTATGGATCTGCCAGGCTGCGGCGGTTGAAACCGGTGGGGCAAATGAGAACCAGGTCGCTTCCGGCAGCCGGCAGGCCGGTTTGTCAAACCACTGCAGTTCGATTTCAATTTCAGACGCTTCCGGGTTGAATCTGTACAGAAGATAAAACGTTCTGGGACAGCCATAATCAGTGACGCTTTGAGGAATCCCGGCCAATATAAACAGGTACTGATTGGCCCGCCGGAAGGCTGCCGTTACCTGGGGCTGCCAGAAACGCCCGATGGGATGGGCGTTTTCCAATCCGGGTTTGGTGAAATCCTCCCGACTCCAGCCATTGGCCTGTTCCTCGGGGCGGATGTATTGGTGAAAAAAACGCTCATAGTCGACGGCAGAAAAGGTCTGGTAGCGCAGCCAGCCCAAGGGGCCAGCCACCCCGGCCCAGCTCTGGCCGCTGGACTGGCTGACAAGCCGGTTCAAAGCGCCGGTTTGGGGATCAAATCCGAAAACAAAGCTGGAGTCTGCGTACTGTTGTTGCTCCACGGTGATCTCCTGCCAACAGTCGAGGGCCGGTTGGACGTTTCGGATGGCGGTCAGCCGGGCTCTGGCGGCCACGCCTTGCGGCGTCGAGCCCAGGGCAGCGACTGCCGTCTCAATATAGGCGCGTTTTTCCGCCCAGGAGGCCGCAAAAGTCCGGAAATTCTCCTGGGTGCGGGCGGCAGCAAAGCTGCCGGCGGCATAGTGATCATGATCACCAAGGAATGTTTTTTCATCCATGCCCCAGGTGTGTTCCGGCACCAGCAGCAGGCTGCGGTGAAACCGGTCAAAGTGCGGGTCGGCCCTGATTGCCGGATTATCCGCCAGCCACTCCTGCCGCAGCCGCAGCAGTTCCCGAAACTGGCTCACCTTAATCGGATCACTGCCCACGCCGTGGATCCAGCTGTCTCCAATTTCCTGCCCCAGCACGGGAAGCTGGGTGCGGATGGGGGTCAGCTTTTCTGCAAAGGTATTCAGGGTCGAGGCAAACACCTGCGCTCCGGGATAGGCCAGGCGCAGGTGCTGGTAAATGGCATCCACCTCCCCCATGTTCTGCGGCCCCAGATTGTCGCTGGAATGCCCAAATGCCAGTGCTTCCTCCCCGCCAGGCAAAATGAAGGCATTGCCGTATCCGCTTTCATACATCACCATCAGCTCCTGCCCTGTATCGGGGTCCTGCCAGCGAAAGAGTGGGGGGACTGCGGGCACGGTTGAACCCGGGTTGACGCCGATCTGCAAGAACTGAACCCCGGCTTCAGCCATGAGGGGGATGATGGCCCGGGTGTGCCCGGGTACATCGGTGAACTTGGCTGCAATTGTGCGCCGGCCAAAGCGTTTATCCAACCGCTGGGAAAGTTCCAGCCCAAATCGGAATAATTCCACATCCATCAGTTCGGTGTGGGTGGTGAACGGCAGTGCGTGCCAGGCGATATCCCCGGCCGTAATGGACTCCTCCATTGCTTTACGCCCGGTGGTATCAGCCTGCTCAAGGTACTCATAGATCAGCCAGGAGCCGGTGGTCCAGATAAAGCGATCGGCCCGTTCTGCCTGACGCATCTGGCGGGCCAATGCCAGGGCCGCCGGGATATGGCGGGTAAAATATTCCCGGGTGACCGCCGCCGCAGACTGGGTGAAACCAACATCCAGGTGCGTTTTAAAAACAAGGTGAACGTTGAGGGTCATGGGGGCTCCGTTTTTTGGGGGTGACATTGATTGTATCGCGAATGATTTTACATTTCGAGTATATAATTTCTTCATCCCTATGCACTGTTTGGAAAACGCCGATTTTGGCAAGGAGCAATTCATCCATGACTTCGGACCGCCTCAAATCATTTAACTATGCCATTGGCATGTTTGGCACCTCCATTCCGATCAACATGTTCAAGACCTATGCCGCCATATTTTATGTGGATCGATTGGGCCTGACCACACCGCAGTTGGCCACCATTCTTCTGATATATACCTTCATTGACGCCCTGGACAACCCAATCTACGGATTCCTGTCTGATCGCACCCGCACCCGTTGGGGCCGGCGGCGCCCCTGGCTGGTGATTGGCACGCCGTTGCTGATACTGTTTTTCATTGGATTCTTTTCCACGCCGGAGACGCTTTCCGGACAATCCCTTTTCATCTATGCCCTCCTGCTATATATCCTGACGGGCACCCTGGACTCGGTGATTAATGCCAATTATGGGGCGCTTTTCCCCGAACTATTCCGCACCGACCAGAGCCGGGCCACCACCAATGCCCTGCGCCAGGCATTTCAACTGGTGGCCATGATCATCAGTATTGCCCTGACCCCCATGGTGACCGGGGCGATTGGTTATCAGTGGACCGCAATCGTTTACGGGCTGTTGGGTGGGGCCGTGATTTTGTACATGACTTTCACCTCCCGGGAGGTTGGTGTTCATTCCGCTGAACAAAAACCCGAGTTGTGGAATAGCCTGAAGGATTTGTTCCTGAACCGCAAATTCTGGATTGCCGGACTGGCCAATGCATTTTACAGTGCCACGATGTCTCTGGTGATGGTTTCACTGCCCTTCTTTGTCAAATACACCCTGCAGATCCCGGATAGTCAATCCACGCTGCTGTTTGGTTCGGTTTTATTGATTGCCATCGGTTGTGTGGCGATCTGGGCCCGTCTGGTCCGAAAATTTTCCCTGATACCAGTCTGGCGGGCGGCTCTGATCACCCTGACGGTGGCCTTCATCCCGCTCTATTTTGCCAACTCGCTGGTAAGTGCCATCATTGGCAGTGCCTTGGTCGGATTTGGCTTTGCCGGAGTGATTACAACCATGGATTTGATCCACGCCAAAGTCATGGATGAGGACACCCAGAAACATCATTTGCGGCGGGAAGGAATTATTTCCAATGCCCTTGGCTTTATGAACCGCCTTAACGGTCTGTTTACCAGCCTGGCGTTTACGCTGGTCTTTCTGATCTTTAAGTTTGAAAGCGGGCAAAATCCGGGCCCGGACCCGGCCAATGCCGCCCGCTTCCTGCTCACCGTATTCCCCCCGGTTTTGATGCTGTTCAGCATCGGCTTTTCTTTCCTGATCAATTTCCCGGCCCCAGTTGATCCGGCTGGAATGACCGAACCGTCCCCCGAACCTGCGCCTGAAGCGGTCAACCCACTCTGACCGGCACCGACCAGCGACAACCTGCCCTGCCCGGCACCGACCAGCGACAACCCGCCCTGACTGGCACCGACCAGCAACAACCTGCCCTGCCCGGCACTGACCAGCGATAACCCGCCCTGACCGGCACTGACCAGCGACAACCAACTTTGACAAGCATTGACAAGCATTGACCAGCGTTGACCAGCGTTGACCCGTAATAACCAACTTTGATGGAGGTCTGACCATGGCCCTGATTCGAATTGATCACCTGCCCAAAACAATAAAAGTTAATCTGCCCCTGAATGTCATCGTCCCGGAACCCGGGATGATCAACGGCATCCCGGTCCGGGAGCGCAAGGTGCTGTATTTGCTGCACGGCCTCAGTGACGATGCCAGCGCCTGGCAGCGGTACTCCGCCATTGAAACTTATGCCCGGACGTATGGCCTGGTTGTGGTCATGCCGTCTGTGGGCCGTAGTTTTTATACTGACCAACCCAACGGGCAGGCTTATTACACCTATCTGGCTGAAGAACTGCCTGCCTACCTGAGTGATGTCTTCGGCATTGTGCCCCGGCGTGAAAATACGCTGGTTGCCGGGATATCCATGGGAGGGTATGGCGCTTTCAAACTGGCCTTTAACCACCCGGAACGTTTCTTTGCCGCAGCCAGTTTTTCCGGGGTGCTGTCGTTGGGCATTCTGTCCGCCATTCCCAACGATCCCCGGCAGGCGGAATTTTCGCACCTTTTTGGTGATCTGAGTGCGCTGACTGGCAGTGAGCACGATCCGGTGACCTGGCTGCAAAAGGCGGCCGCCAATCCCGCCCGACTGCCACGGCTGTTCATCGCCTGCGGCCGCCAGGATGATCTGTATCCATTAAACGTCCAGTTTAATGCCATCTGCCAGGATCTGGGGGTGGCGGTGGATTACCATGCAGAGGATGGCCACCACGACTGGCTGTTTTGGGATGCTCAAATCCGGCGCCTTTTGTCTCTGACGTTGGAGCCTTTCCCGGTAGGGGCATAGGTTGAGGATTGATCAATGAAATCGCAGACCATCTCGCTTTCAATTAACATCACCCCTGAACAGCAGGGGACCTACTTCACGATTCCGCTGACCATCCCGGATGGCATTGCCGCGCTCACTTTATCCTACCGGTATGATCGTCACCTTGCGGAACCCCGGCCGCTGGCGGCGGGGGGATTCACCGCCCATCCCGAAGTGAATATCATCGATCTTGGCCTGATCGCCCCGGATGGCACCCAGGTGGGCGCCTCGGGTTCAGACAAGACCGAAATCATGGTTAGCGAGACCACCGCCACGCCCGGGTATTCCTCCGGCCCGATCACACCTGGCCAGTGGCAGATTCTGGTGGGGGCTTACAAGGTGGCTCCCCAGGGGGTCCAGGTCCAGTATGAAGTTCGCCTGGATGACAAGGAACGGCAACTCCTTAAAGGCGATTTGCACACCCATACCCTGGCTTCTGACGGTGTGCACACCCCGGGTGAACTGGCGCTTAAGGCCCGGCGCCATGGACTGCAATTTGTGGCAATTACCGATCATAATCAAATGATATCCAGAGCCGCCCTGCCGGATGGCGCTGGTGTGACCCTGATCCCGGGGGTGGAATGGACGCATTACCAGGGGCACGCCAATTTTCTTGGGGTTGATCAGCCTTACGATGGACCGTTTGCCACCAATACCCTGGCGGAAGCTCGGGCGCTTTTTCAATCAGCCCGCGACCGCGGGGCCTTGATCGTGATCAACCATCCCTGCGACCCCGACTGCGGCTTTAATTTTGATCTGCAAAGCTTCCCTTACGATTGCCTTGAGGTCTGGAATGGACCAATGCGGGAACCCAATCTCAGGGCGGTGGGTCTCTGGCATCAATTGCTCTGCACCGGGTTGAAGATCCCGATTTGTGGTGGCAGTGATTACCACCGCGATACCCCGTTCATCTTTCTGGGTGGGCCCACAATGTGTGTCCAGGCCCTGTCGGCAGGAACCAGTGATATTCTGGCAGCCGTGCGTGCCGGACATGGCTTCATCACCTATGCTCCCAACGGCCCCATTCTGGAACTGACTGCGGCAGATAGCCTGATGGGCGACACGGTGGCCTGGCCTGAGGTGAAAACAGCCCACATCAAAGTTCAGGGTCTGGCTCAGGGGGATGTGGTGCGCGCCATCACCGCCCAGCGGGAGGATGTCGTCTTTACCGCCCCTGCTGATGGCGAGGTTTCCATAATGTACACCCTGGATGCACCGGGCTTTGTCCGGGTGGATGTGCTGCGGGCATTCCTGCCCGGACTGCCGATGCTGCCTGCGCTGATATCCAACCCAATCTATTTTGAGGGTGAGCCAAACAGCGGCTGAGGTGTGCTGAACCGCTGGGCCGCTGGGCTGCTGAACTGCTGATTGGTTGATTGACAGAACTGTCGAACTGCAGAAACGCAAAATTGGTGCAGCGCTAAGTGGTCTTCTCGCCTAGAAAGAGAAGTATAATACTCCTGGGAGCCGATCCCAGG
>DAOQTN010000134.1:0-6931 GCA_035340555.1 Anaerolineaceae bacterium
GCCGCTGGCGCGGAAGGCCTGGACGGCCCGCCCGTGGGCGAGGTGGGCATGGTGGGTTTTACCACCGGTTCCGGGCAGGCGCGCATTGCCACAGATGTCGGCAAGGATGCGGTCTTCTTCAACAACCCCGATCTGCCTGAAACCCGGTCTGAAATGGCCTTGCCGTTGAAGGTCGGCGACGAAGTGATTGGCGCATTGGATGTGCAGTCGGTGGTATCCAACGCCTTCACAGCGGAAGATATCAGCCTGTTCAGCACACTTGCCGATCAGGTCGCCATCGCCATCCGCAACAACCAGCTCTATTCAGAAACAATGCGGGCGCTGGAAGAATCCCAAAAGCTGCATCAGCAGTATTTGCAGCAGGAATGGGGCCAGGAAGCCAGCGAACGGGGTGATGTGGCTTACATTTACACCCCCAGCGGTATGATGGTGCGGCCCTATGTCAGCACCCCGGAAGTTGACCGGGTCTTTGAAACCCGCCGTCCGGTCATCAAACAGGCGGAGGGCACCGGTGGACGCTCGGTCATGGCCATCCCGGTCATGCTCCGCGATGAGGTTATTGGTGTAATCCATCTGCAGGAAGCCGAAAACACCAACCGGGAATGGAGCGGTGAAGAGGTTGCGACCGTGCAATCCGTGGCCGATCAGGTTGGCCAGGCACTGGAAAATGCCCGTCTCTTTGAACGCACCGTACGCCGCGCCGAACGGGAACGCAAAGTGCTTGACATCACGAGCCGGATCCGGGCCAGCAATGATCCTCAGCGCATGGTTCAAATTGCCTTGGAAGAATTACAACGTGCTCTGCGGGTTTCCAGAGCCCAAGTGCTGATTCAAACTCCCCCAACGCTGTCAGAAGACGAGGATGTTTCGGACAGTGAATCACCGGCTGAATAATTCAGGAAGTGAGGTCAGGGTATGTCATACATCATTGCAGTTGCCAACGAAAAAGGCGGCGTCGCCAAAACAACCTCCAGTATCTCCCTGGGGGCGGCATTGGTCGAGAGCGGTGCCCGGGTTTTATTGGTGGACCTGGATTCCCAGGCAAACCTCACCCTGGCATTGGGCATGGAACCCGAGAAAAATCAACGATCGCTGATCAGCGTCATGCTGGAAGGGACTCCACTCTCTTCAATCTGGCGGGAAAGCGGCATTCCGGGGCTTTTTGTTGCGGCCTCAAACTATGAAATGGGGGTAGCCGAAAGGCTGTTGCCCACCCGCCCGGGTTATGAACTCACCTTGCGCAAAGTCCTGCTGCAACAAGCCGGGGATTATCAGTTCGTTGTGCTGGACTGCCCGCCGTTCTTGGGCGCGCTGACTTTAAATGCGCTCACCGCGGCCAATCTCCTGATGATCCCCACCCAGGCGGAGTATTTTTCCATCTATGCCATTCGCAACATGATGGGATTGATCCGCCGGGTCCGTTCCCAACACAACCCCGACTTGACCTACCGCCTGTTGCTGACCATGTTTGACCGGCGCAACCGCATTCACCGCACATTGGCAGAGCAGTTGCAGGCAACCTTTGGCAACGGCCTGCTCGAGACCATTGTTGAAACTGATACCAAACTGCGGGAAAGCCCCATTGCGGGTATGCCCATTATTTATCAATTCCCCAAGAGCCGGGCCGCCATGCAGTATCGCGCCCTTGCCCAGGAGATCATGCAATATGCCCAAGAAACAACAGCGCACTCGAATCAATAATCTTTTCAGCAACCTGGGCGAAAGCATCACCCCACAGGAGCAGGCCGATTCCGCCGGGCTGCCTGGCTGGACATGGGAATGTGATCTTGACGGGAAGTATGTACACTGCAGCCCGGAGGTCATGACCTGCCTGGGCATCCGGTCGGCCAGCTTTATTGGGCAACCGCTGACAACCTATGCCATCCCGTCAGAATATTCCCTGCCACTGCGTCAGGTGCTGCTGGCGGACACGTTCCCGGTTAGCGTTGTGGTGTACCATCAATCCGCAGAAGGGGCCTTCATCCCGATCCAGATGCAAATTCAACGGCGGTATACCGCCGCCGGTGCCCCTGACGGTTATGCTGGTTTCAGTGAAGTTTTAAGCGAATCACCCGTAGTGGAAGAGGCTGACTCTGTCATGCACCCATTGCCTCTGGCAGGCGAACCCAGCACCCCGATCTATCCATCAACAGCAACCACAACCGCCCAGATTCGCGGGGTGGCCATCAGCGATGGTCAGGTCTTGCCCGCGATTGATTTTTGGACCGAAGCCGGCCGGGAAAGTAAAAACCACAACACCCTGGTTGCCCACGCTCCTGGGAAAAACCAGCCCGCCGCCATTGCCGTACCCTTTGTGCTGCAGGATCAGGCGGGCGGGATTGTTGAACTTGTGGATGAAACCCGCCGCAGGTCCTGGACGGAGGATGAACGCCTCCTGGTGCAGGATGTTGCCAACCAACTTGCCCAGGCGCTGGAAAACGCCCGTTTGTATGCGACCGTTCAACAGGAACTCCGTCAAAGGGTCAAGGCGCAGCAGGAAATCACCCGGCGCAACCAGGATTTGGCCACGATCAACCAGATCGGCCAGCAGTTAAGCCGACTGACCGGCGCTGAAGAAATATTCGCCCTCGCCTACGAGATGATCGGCCAGGTTTTGGATAATAATAACCTTGTCATTGCCGCCTATGACGCCCGGCAAAAAACTCTCAGTTTTCCGGTTGCCGCACAATCGGGTCAGAAAATTCAACTCCCCTCCCGGCCGCTGGGGCGGTCGGTCGCCGATCACATTATCCGGACCCAGGAAACGCTGTTGATCAGTCGGGGAATGACTCGGGCGCTCCAAGCCAGGGATATTGATCTCCCCGAACCGTTGCCGGTATCGCTGCTGGGTGTTCCGATGCGCTCCGGCGATCGCCCGCTGGGGGCGGTCATCCTGCGGGACTTTGAAAAGGAAGGCGTCTATACGCAAGTTGAGGCGGAAATTCTGTCCACAATCTCCTCCCAGATTGCCAACGCGTTGGAAAATGCCAATCTCTTCCAGGATGTCCGCAACGCACTGCAAACCATTGAGAACCGAGAAAGATACCAGTCCGGCGTCGCCAAGGCCGTGGCCACGCTGGCACAGTTTGGTTCACGCTCCATTGTGGAGGTCCTTGAGCTTCTGGGCACTGCTGACGAATGCGAAGTCGCCTTCTTTGCCCAGCCTCAGGCGGGTGATCTGCCGGTCCAGTGGGAATTGATTGCGGACTGGTATGCCAGCCTGAGTTCACCGACCTTGCGCGCCGCCGTCATTCCCATCTTCACCCGCTGGGTCAATGAACTGCGTGAAAATGGATGGCTAAGCATCCAGGCGGCGGATTGTCCGGTGGATGAGCAGGCTTATCTGACCGGTGAAGGCTTTAAATCCGTCCTGCTGCTATCGGTACCGGGCAAGAAATATACGCCCGGATTTCTCGCCTTTGCCGAGCGCGAAAAAGAGCGCTCCTGGTTGACTGAGGAGATCAATGGGCTGCGGGCAGGCGCGGACGGTCTGGCCAACACCTTTGTCCGCGAAGATCTGGTCCAGCAAATTCAAGACACCCTGAATGAAACCGAAAGTCTTTACAATATCAGCCATCGTCTGGCTTTGGCCAACACGTTTGATGAAATGATCGAGGCGCTCATCTTGGGCTTCCGCATTCCCACCATCAAGCGGGCCAAACTGGTGCTGTTTGAGCGCGACGCCGCCGATGTGATCGTCGGCATGGATGTGGCCGGCAGTTGGCCGACCGTACAACCCGCCTCCGGGGAGGTTGTGGCATATATTGATCCGGCCTATCGCAAGTTCTTTGCCATCCAGACACCCCTTTTCCTGGATTCCATCCAACAGGCCGAGGTTCCGCTCTCCATTCAGGCGGAATTGCGCTCCCGGGCGGTGCAGACCCTGGCGGTCCTGCCGCTGTGGACCAGCAAACGTCAGCTGGGGGTGCTCGTGCTGGAAGGCGACGAGGCCTACAATTTCACGAACCGGGAGGTCCGTTCCCTGCCGCCCCTGGTGGATCAAATGGCCACATCGGTTGAAAACCGGCAGTTGTTTGAGCAAACCGAGGTGGCCCTGTCTGAAACCGAACTGCTCTACAAAATCTCGAGCGGCATCGCCCAGGCGGCCAATCTGGATGATCTGGCCCGGATGGTGGCCACCACCGTCATGCCGCGCCACGCAGAACGCATGTCGCTGATGACGGTCAACAGTACCGCCGATGGTGAACCGTTGGATATTGAGGTATCTGGATTCTACGACGGGCAGGGCGAATTCCAGCGCCTGGGCGTCAAGGTACCGATTGGCAACCTCCCCATTATCCGGTTGATGGCCAACGAGCCTCTGATCATCAGCAATACCACCGAAGACAGCATGGACTCGGTTTCCCGCCGGACGCTGCTGCAGTTTAATATTGTATCCGGTTGTCTGATTCCCCTGCGAAGTTCTGGCCGCCTGATCGGTCTGTTGACGGCCACCTCACGCCGTCCAGCTGATTACAGCATGGAGGATATCCGGATCATGACGGTCACCGGCAATGGCGTTGCCGTCGCCTTGGAAAGGCAGCGTCTGCTGCGCGAGGCGCAGCGCCGGGCGCTGGAACTTCAAACTGCGGCGGAAATCGCCCGCGACACAACCAGCACACTCTCCCTGGACACCCTGCTCAGCTCGATTGTCAATCTGCTGCTGGAACGCTTCGACTTTTACTTCGCGGCCGTCTTCCTGCTGGATGAAACCGGTAATTACGCCATGATCCGGGAAGCCACAGGTGATGCCGGGCGCGAACTCAAGGATAACGATTACCACCTGGCTGTTGGTTCCCGCTCCGTGGTGGGCTCGGTCACCAGCAGCGGTTCGCCCCTGGTGCTAAACGATGTCAGTAAGAGCCCGCTGTTTCTGACACACCCCCTGCTGCCGGACACCCGCTCCGAGATGGCCCTGCCACTACGCGGCGCGGGCAAAGTGATTGGGGCGCTGGATTTGCAATCCAATCGGGTCAATTCTTTCTCGCAGGATGAAATTGCTGTCTTCCAGATCCTGGCTGACCAGCTGGCCATCGCCATCGAGAATGCCCGGGCTTACCAGCTGTCTCAGGAAGCCTTTGAAAACATCCGCGAGATGGACCGGCTGAAGAGCCAGTTCCTGGCCAACATGAGCCATGAACTACGCACCCCGTTGAACTCCATCATCGGTTTCTCCCGGGTCATTCTCAAGGGTATCGATGGACCGATCAATGACACGCAGCGACAGGATCTCTCAGCCATTTACAACTCCGGGCAACATCTGCTGGCGCTGATCAACGATGTGCTGGATCTATCCAAGATTGAAGCTGGCAAGATGGAACTGGCCTTTTCCGAAGTTAACGTGGGGGACATTATCGTCAGCGCGATGTCGACCGCGGTCGGGCTCACCAAGGACAAGCCCATCCAACTGCGGCATGTCATCCCGCCCAATCTGCCTCCAGTCCAAGCCGATTCGACCCGGGTTCGCCAGGTTCTGATCAATTTCATCTCGAACGCGGCAAAATTTACCGAGGAGGGTTCCATCACAGTGGAAGCCCTGTTATCCACCAGCCCGGCCGGTAATCCCGAGATCATGGTCACGGTCACCGATACCGGACCTGGCATCGCGGAGAAGGATCAGGTCAAGCTGTTTCTGGCGTTTTCACAGGTGGATGATTCACCCACCCGCAAAACCGGTGGGACGGGCTTGGGGCTGTCCATCAGTCGCTCGTTGATTGAAATGCATGGTGGCCGGATTGGCCTGCTAAAATCCGTGGTTGGTGAAGGCAGTACCTTCTTCTTTACCCTGCCGCTGCCCAAACCGGAGCCCGAGCCGGAATCGGTCGAAGAGGGCACCAATGTCATCCTGGCCATCGATGATGACCCCCAGGTCATCAGTTTGTACGAACGTTTCCTGCAGCCGCAGGGCTACCAGGTCGTTCCTCTGACCGATCCCACCAAAGCGGTTGAGCGGGCCCGCGAGGTGAAACCGTTTGCCATTACCCTGGACATCATGATGCCGGAACGGGACGGCTGGCAGGTAATCCACGACCTCAAAAGCGACATTGAAACCCATGGCATTCCAGTGATCATCTGCAGCATTGTCGAGGACGAAGAAAAAGGATTTAGCCTCGGCGCGGCTGACTATCTGGTCAAGCCCTTCTTGCAGGAAGACTTGACCAATGCCATCATCCGACTGAATGCCGATGGTAACATCCACCGGGTGTTGGTCATTGACGATGATCCGGATGACCTGCGGCTGGTTCAAAAAATGATCGAGGATGGCGGCGATTTCCAGGCGCTGCTGGCAGAAAGCGGTGAACGCGGTCTGGAGATGTTGGAAAATATGCGTCCGGACGCCATCATCCTGGATCTGTTCATGCCGGGATTGAACGGGTTTGCCGTGCTGGAAAAATTACGCTCCGACCCCAAGCTGGGCAGCATCCCCGTCATTATCCTGACGGGCGCGGATCTGACGGCCGACCAGCACAAGCAGCTGGCTGAATTTGGTAAACGAACCCTGACCAAAGGCATGTTGCGAGAGCGTGAATTGATCACCTCACTTGAGGAATCACTGCGCAAAATCAAATCTCAACGTCGCGAGTAACCCCCATGTCTGCTCAATTTATTGTTGAATGTATTGATTGCCACAATCGCGGGCCATTCTTTGTCAACAGCACCAGCTGCCCCAATTGCGGGAGTGCCTGGCGCGAAGCGCGCTACGACTACGAAACCATTGCCCGGTCCCTACCCCTGGTGCTGCCCGAGCGGCCTTTTGATTTATGGCGTTACCGCGAACTTCTGCCGGTGCGCAGTCCCAACCCGGATCTGTCATTGGGCGAGGGCGGCACCCCGCTGATTCGGGCCACCAATCTGGGGATGATGCTTGGCTGTCAAAATCTTTACATTAAAGATGAGCGCCAAAGTCCAACGCACTCCTTCAAGGATCGCC
>DAOQTN010000135.1:0-6884 GCA_035340555.1 Anaerolineaceae bacterium
CAGCCCGGTTTGAGGGTGGACAAAAGATTGGCATTGATGCGCTGGATCTCCGCAGCCTCACCCGGCGCCACTTCGCCAATCGTCCTGGCCCGGCCGGGGCTGCCCTTGTCCGGACGGAGGGCTGGGTGTTTGCAGATGCCGTACTGGCCTGGGGGGATGAATGTTTGCGCCAGGCTGTGCCCTGTGATGTCTTGATTGTGGATGAACTGGGGCCATTGGAGTTTTTGCGATCCCAGGGCTGGATAGCCGGATTGGGGGCACTGGATTCCCGCCAATACCGTCTGGCGCTGGCCGTCATCCGCCCCGAACTGCTTGATCTGGCTCAGGCGCGCTGGCCGGACAGCGGCGTGTTGACCATCGGGGGTTGATGATCTTTACCGCTTTGCGACAAGACCGAACCTGGCCGGACCGCGGCGTGTTGACCATCGGGGGTTGATGATCTTTACCGCTTCGCGACAAGACCGCACTTGGCCGGACCGCGGCGTGTTGACCATCGACAATTGACGGGTTGCTGGATTTTACAACCGGTCAATCAGGGCTTCAATTTCCTTTTTCCGTAAAAAGGCCCGCCCTCTGGCGTTGGTGACTTTTTGACCATCGGGTAAAAGGGTATCAATCAGAATGGCCTGCTCAAGATCAGCCTGACCGGGAACAGGAGTGGGGGCCGGGTCTGTGGCTGGGTCTGCAGGAGGATCGACCGGGCCGCAGAGACCCAGGCTGCGACGCAAATCCGCCTTTTTCAGGAAGGCGTCCTCGAGACAGGCTCCGGTGAAATCGGCGCCTTCAAGATTGGCATTTTCCAGGTTTGCCCCGCGCAAATTACAGCCGGTCAGAATTGCTCCCGATAAACTGGCATGGCGTAGTCTTGCCCGACCCAGATTCGCGCCGCAGAGCCGGCTGCCCGCCAGATGGGCGCTTTCCAGGTGGGCCCGGCACAGGTCGACATTTTCCAGACAGATACCCTCAAGATGTCTCCGGGTCAGGATCGCACCCCGGCAATCCGCCCAGTGGAGATCCAGCGGCGCCTCGTTTGCCAGCAGTTGTTTTTCGTGAAGAAATGCGAGCAGCTCGCCCCTGCCATGCCCGTCAAGCTCAGGGAGGGTGGACTGAATGATGGCCGACAGCTGCCTGCGGTTCTGTGCGGATATATCGGGGGTGGGTGTGCCGGGGGGAACGGAAAGAGCGGTTACCTCAGCCTGAAAACGCCCAAGGATAACCTTCCTCCGCTCTGAAAGGATCTGCTCTGTCTCCTGGTGACGAGCCTCCTCCTGGGCTGTTTTGGCGTCCTGGTCCTCCATCCATCCGGCAAATAACATTGCCAATCCCAAGACAATGCCCAATTCAAAGCCGTCAAGCAAGGTGTAATTTTGAAAAATTCGTCCGGGGATTTGAAGCGACTTGCAGACAACGGCCACCACTGTCCAGATCGTCACCCCGATCAGGATAATCCCGCTGGATAATCGAATCCAGCCCCAGTTATTTTGCGGTTTCTGGCAGAGCCTCATGGTCAATACCTGTTCTGATCCGGCGTCTTTTTTATATTTTACTCCCCATCATTTGCTGCCGCAAATTTTGTTGGCTCACCGGGGGGTACCGTGAGGCAAACCCGCATGTGGCGGTCAACAAAACAGATTCCGCCAAAGCAGATTCCGCCAAAACAGATTCCGCCAAAACAGCCTCAGATTTGGTGGGTGTTACGGAGGCTCTCCGTGAGCCATTCTGTTTTCAATGCGGTTTGCCAATTCCGGTTTCTAATGCTGTTGACAGGTGATCAAAGGGGAGTAAACTAATTTAGGCGCATTGGTAGAGAACAATTCCCAAAACTGCACCTGCGAGGAAGATATCATGGATCCAATGGAATTTATTAGCCGCTTGCCCATATTTTGCCAGCTGGAACCGGGAATGGCCCGGGTGCTTGCTGACAAAATGCAGCCCCACACACTGAATGCCGGCCAGATCCTATCCAGCCAGGACAGCCAAGCGGCTGGACTGGTCCTGGTGATCTCGGGGCGATTGAGATCCTGTGTGGTGCACCCGGATGGCTCCGAAACGAAAACGGGGACACTGGGGCCAGGTGACTGTACCGGTGAAATGTCCCTGCTGACCGGTGAATCCCAGGCGTTCACCCTGGTTGCCGAGGAGGACGCCCAACTGCTCACATTGACCCGGCAGGGGTTTGCTGAACTGGGCGCCAGCCGGGCGGACCTGGTCAACGAACTGGCCTGCGCTCTGCTCCCCCGCGTCCGGCAAACCCAGGCCCGGCTGGCCCTGACACGGGTTTTTGGGCCGATGGATCCTGATGCCATGGAGGAACTGCTGAGCCACCTGGAGTGGCGGCGGTTGACCAGCGCCCAGGTGCTCTGCCGTCAGGGGGAACCGGGTGATGAAATGTATATTGTTGTTCAGGGGCGGCTGCGCTTTGCAGCTGAGGAAGCCGGTCAGTGGAATGATCTCGGCGAGGTGGGGGCCGGGGAGACGGTGGGGGAGTTTGCCCTGTTGACTGAAAGGGGATCACCGGAAAGTCAGCGCAGCGCGACCATTTATGCCACCCGGTTAACCGACATAATTGTTATCAGCCGCCAAGTCTTTGAAGATTTACTCTGCCGGTTTTCCCAGTCCCTGCTGCGTTTGACCCGCCAGATCATTCAGCGTGAGCTGATGGTCTCCAAGGCGGCTTCAAAACCGGTGGGGGCCCAGGTCATTGCCGTCGTCCCACTCCCAACCGGGATGTCCCGGCTGGGAGTGGCCCCGACTGGGATGGCAATGACGGAATTTTCCGCCCAGCTGGCTGAAACCATGGCTGGACTGGGAAGCACCTTTTTCCTGGATGCGGCCCGTTTTGATGCCAGCTATGGCCGGCCTGGAGCCTCCGGGACCCCGATTGACCATCCCACCAGCCTGCTGCTGGACACTTGGTTGGATGAACATGAACGCCGGCACCAATATGCCCTGTATGATACCGGTCCCAGCCTGGATCAGGAAGGAAACCTGACCGCCTGGGCGCGGCGTTGTGTTGAAGATGCCGATTTCATCCTGCTGGTGGCCGATGGCTCGGCTGATGCCGGCATCAGCCCCCTTGAGGTGGCGCTGTTGACTGCCCATACCCGGGCCAGGGTTGAACTGGTGCTGCTGCATGATCCCGGCTGTGTGGTTCCCCAGGGAACAGTCAAGTGGTTGGATAAACGCCTCGCCGGCGATTTGCCCGTGCGGGGACACCACCACGTCCGCCGGGGGAATCCGGCGGACCTGCGCCGGCTTTGCCGGCGGATAAGCGGCCGGCCGGTCGCGCTGACATTGAGCGGTGGGGGAGCCCGGGGTTGGGCCCACATTGGCGTGCTGCAGGCCCTGGCGGAAAGGGGACTTGAAGTGGACTGGGTGGGCGGCGCAAGCATGGGCGCCATCATTGCCGGCGGTTATGCCCTGGACTGGTCTCCGACGAAGCTGCGGCAGCTGGCGGAAAAATTTTCCGATCCACGCAAACTTCTGGACTACACCCTGCCCTACACCGCCATCACCGCCACCCGCCGGATCACGACCCTGATGCAGGATCTGTGCGGTGAAGCCATGATTGAAGATGCCTGGCGGCCATATTTTTGTGTTTCAGCCAACCTGAGCCGGGGTGAGGAACAGTCCCATACCCACGGCCTGATCTGGCAGGCCATGCGCTCCAGCATGGCTTTCCCCGGAGTCTTTGCTCCAATTCTGGATCAAGGCTGCGTGCTCATTGATGGTGGGGCGGCCAATAACATGCCGGTGGACCGCATGCGCGAATTTTGCCCCACCGGTACAGTGATCGGCGTCGATCTGCTGACCAGCAGTCCGGTCCGGGGGCAGTATCAATTTGGCCCCAGTCTATCCGGCTGGCAGGCGCTGTTTTCCAGATTGAACCCCTTCGGCGGCCGGATCAAGGCGCCGCATCTGTTGAATATTGTGGATGGAATCGTCTACAGCAATAACCGTTACAGGTTGAATGAAACCGCACACTGCGCTGATATCATTATTCGGGTCCCGGTGGAAAAATTTGGACTGCTCGAATTTGAACATTACGAGCAGATCATTGAGGTTGGCTACACAGCCGCCCGGCAGCAGCTGGAGGAGCTTTTTCCTTAAATTCGTTGAATCTGGTGATGGGAAGCCGCCAAACCATTTGGATGCCATGACGCCCAGGGATGGCCCCGGAGTCATGACTGGAGTAATCTGGTGGCTGCTGTGCGATGGCTGGATCAGAGAAGGCCAACAATCTGGCGGAATGGGTGCCTGCTCAGACCACAGCCTGGCCGCAGTAGTTGCAAAAACGGGCGCTTGGCTGGATGGGTTTACCGCAGGACATGCAAAAACGGGGTCTGGCGGCACTTTCCTCAAGCGGCACTGGCCATGAGACGAGATCCACCAGGTGTTCACTGAGTTCTTTCAGGGTGAGAGGGGTACTCAGAACTTCGGCGTATCCGGCTCCGGGTTGCCCGGGCGCTTCCGGGCGGGTGTCCTTCTGAATGGAGAACCAGTGATTGGCCACTGCCGTGGGGGCCAGGAAGACACGCTGGGTCGTGGTTACGGCATCATTGGAAAGCAGATCCAGCTGCAGCCCGGCGGCGGTCAGCCAGGTGCGCAAAAATTCAATCCCCAGCAGGCGCCCGGCTTCACCAAAGGCATAAGCCGCTTCTCCCGGAGAATTGCCGACCCGGACGGGACGAAGCAGCCTTGCATCCACCACCGCGGCAAGATGAGCCGCCTGGGGTTGGAAAGGAATTTCCCGGGCTCCGGGAGCCATGTGTAAAAACGCTGGCAGCAACCAGCGGAGATCAGCCGATCCCAGCGATTGCTGAAAAGTGCTGGCAAACTGCGCCACACTCAGGTGGGGCGTTTCCAGAGTTTTGTGGTCCAGCATGGATTGGTAGGCAACCCGACGAAAACAATCAATGGCATGCAGGGCATACAATGCTGATTCAAAAGGCAGGCTGGGTGGAAATAGCGCCGGTGGTTCATCCTCAACTTTTGCACCCAAAATCTCAGCCACCCAGTTGGCGCAGGCTGACACGGTCGGGAAGTAATGCACCATTAAGGAATTTTTGTGGGATGGTGAGACAACGGCGACGCCATTAGGATCCAGGCTTTGATTTCTGCACAGGCTCAGAAAACCCATCTGGGTGGCTCCGCCGCCCGTCCAGCAGTGCAGCCGCAAATCCGGCCGGGCCACAATCGCGGCGGCATGGACAACCGGCTTGCTTTTGGCCAGTTCGAGAAGTTCGGCAGCCGCCCGACCTGCTCCGGGCATGTATTCATTCAGGTTCTGCTCAATGGGTGAAAGTTGATTCCACGACAGGTGCAGCAAATCAATCCACAAACAGCCCAAATCCGCTGCGGATATCTGAAACAGGTGGATTTTAGCGGGGGATGCATCCATTTTGGTGTCCTTCCTCAACGGGAAAATTGTTGGTAAACCTGAAAAGCCTCACTCAAGTTGTCCAAATTCACAGTCTTTCCCAGATCAATGCCGGTTAATCGGGCAAAATCATCATTGGCCTGCTTGATTTTTGAGAAAGTACGGAAGGCTTCCGAGGCTTCATAGGTGCCCAGTGTCCGGGCTCCTTCATTAAATATAAGCCGTGTGGTTCCCAGGTCGGCGTGCCGGGCTGGCAGACTGCCCAGCATGTAGACCTTGTAAACTCCCAGCCCGACATGCAGGAGCCGGGTCCCGAGCGGTTTGTTGGGATCCCATGACTCGATAAAGTTATTGATCCCGGTGGCATCCCCAAGGAATGTCAGCAGTTTTGCCGGATCGGTGATCAGGTCGCGGATATGGCCAGCAAATTTCACTCCCAGATCCTTCAAATCGCTGGCTGAGCCGGTTAATGTTTTCAAACCAATGTCGATGGGGTGGGTCAGGATGTCCTTGCCGACATCATAAACTGTCTGGACGGCTTCCGCACTGCCATGGGCGATGTCGCTGCCGGTGCCGGAAAGGGTGTCCAGGATGATTTGAGGGTCGTTACTCACATCCTTGACAACTTCACGGACCTCCTGGGCGGCTTTATCCGCAGCATTTTTGGTCGCCTCCCAGGCCCGGGCCCCCTCCCGGGCGACCTCTTCATGGGATCGGTCGCTGGCATCGGCTCCCAGGGTCCAAAAATCGTTTGCGGCGTCATGAGTCTCTGCGGCGGTTTGATTTAATCGTTCCAATTCCCGCCGATGGGCTTCCCGGCGCCGCTCATCCACTGGACGCCGGGGCGGCTTTTCCGGTTCCCGATCCTTGACCGGCTCAGGGGGCTCTTTGTCTTGATCCGAGGGCTCTTTGGGTTCATTTTCTTGTCCTGAATCCTCGGATTGGCTGTCCTTGCCGTCCGCCCCCATGTCCTTCTTCTCACTGGTGTCCCCGGGTTGTTTGGCTGGGGATTTTTCCTTTTCTTGCTGCTCATCAGGACCCTTTTTGTCCAATGTTTCCTTGGTCGGATCAGTGATGGGTTGCTTGGAAGGTTCTTTAATCGGTACTTGGGGCTTGAGCGGCATGACCGGAATCACTGGAGGGGTGCTGGTCTCCGAAGTCTCCTGCTCCTGGGGCCCCGGGTCATAGTCGCGATAGGGATCGTCCGGGGTGCCTTTGCCGTAGACCCCGTCCATGTAGGGGGGATGATTGACATCCGGGTAATCCCGGAAGGGGTCCTCGCGGGTTCCTGTGCCGTAAATTTTCGTGGGGGGGACGGCCGGGGGGATTATTGTTGGGTTACCAATCAGGCTGCCAAAAATGAAACCCAATGCTGCCGGTATGCCGGCTATAACGGTGGGAATGGCCCCCGGGGAGCTCAGCCAGCCGGACAGGGTCCCGCCGGCCTCGGTCCATCCGCCGTCATCTGCAAAAACAGGACTGGCTGCGATGGCGCTTCCCAACA
>DAOQTN010000136.1:0-6877 GCA_035340555.1 Anaerolineaceae bacterium
GGTCATCTCCCAGCAAAAAGCCAATCCGGCCCACGCGGCGATTTTGCTCAGCCTGGAATCGGTGTTTGCCGCCTTGGGCGGCTGGTGGATCATGGGGGAGATGCTTTCCGGGCGCGGAATTTTGGGATGCGGTTTGATGTTGACGGGGATGTTGATCTCTCAATTGGCCTCCCTGCGCCCGGCCGGAGACGGGGCGCAGTCCCGGCTGGATGGGATATAATTACCTCCAGGAGGCCTCATGAAAAGAGCCGCTCTAATAATGATGTCACTCGTGATGCTGGCCACCCTGCTGGCCGGCTGCAATCTCCCGGTTTTGTTGCCGCCACTGCCCACCGCGGCAGTGCTTCAGAGCCCGGTTCCGGGTACACCGCTATACCTGCCCCTGATCGAACTTCAGGCCACCCCGTCCCCGGCAGCAGAAGCCGGCGGGCTGGTGAATCCGCTGCCCCTCACCCTTGAAGCGCCGGTTGTCATTTCTGAAGTGCCGACCGCAACCCCGGTCGGATTGTATGCCGGACCGATCACCACTGCCCAGCGCACCGGGCAGACAATTTCTCCGGACGAATGGTGGAACTGGCCGGTTTTGCCAGTTGTCAGTGATCGGGCCCGGGAGATCTATTTCTGGGGCTTGAACCAGGGGACATCCGTCAACCGTTTTTCCAAAATTGGGGATTGTCAGGTTATCCGGCAGTACTTTTTGGGTATTTTTGATGATCCAACCCTGTACCGGCTTGGCCCGTATGAAGATCTGATTCCCACGATTGATCTTTTTCACGGCAGCTGGGACCGGGTCTCAATGTCAGTCCGCACCGGATTTAATGTCGCCTCGGTTCTGACTGCAATCAATGCCGATCCCAGCCAGTGTCTGCCGGGGGAGATTCCGCTGGAATGCGAATTTCGTATCCACAACCCTTCCATTGCGATCATCAGCATGGAAACCTGGACGGCCGACCGCCCGGTGGCATTGTATGAGCAGTACCTGCGCCAGATTGTGGAGTTCACCATTGCCCGGGGGGTCGTGCCAATTCTGGCGACCAAGGCAGATAATCTGGAAGGAAACCATGCCATTAATGCCGCCGTTGTCCGAGTGGCGTATGATTATGACATCCCGCTCTGGAACTGGTGGCGCGTGGCGGATGCCCTGCCTGACCATGGCCTGACCTCGGATGGCTTTCACCTTACCCACGACTCAAATTTCTTTGACAATGAAGTTGCCATGGAGGCAGCTTGGCCTAACCGCAATCTCAGTGGACTGCAGGCTATTGATGTGGTTTATCGGGAATTGAACCGTTGACTAACGAATGGGATAAATAAGATTAATGGCAACCCGCATGGATTTGGGCCGCTGCTCGACCCGGACAACTTTGCCGGCCAGATTTAATGGCTCAGGACGGTCGGCCCGGGTGAATTGCAGCTTGATATCATCCCCGATATGGACATCAAATTCCGGATTGAGGCGGAGCAGTAGCCCGCAGGCGCTGACGTTGACTGTTGTGGCGGAGACACTGACCGGCTGAACCAGTTTAACGGGCTGTTTGATGGCGAATCGATTCGCCCGTCTTCGTTCAGGGGAGCCTAAATGGGTCGAAGCACACACCGCAGAATCCTCCTTCGCGCCGAGCGCAATATCACTTTTTTACTATAGCACAAAACAGCTTCATCTGCGCATTGAGTTTTCAGTCCGGACAGGCCTGTCATGATGCCGGTGGAAAACCTGGGTGGAGTTTGTTTCAGCATCTATTGAGATCCACTGCAAGACAACGCAAGCCAATACAAGCCAATACTAGCCAATACTAGCCAATACAAGCCAATACTAGCGATTGCTGGACAGCAAAAGCCTTAGCAATCGATCACAAAATTTCACAAAAATTTACCCCCGCACAGTCTTTGGCAACGATGCAGGGGTAATCCGGTATGGACGTGGGTCAATGATCAGTGTGGGGAAACGATTGCCCCAAGACTGGGGGCTCCTTTCAGGTCTGGCGGTCGCCCAGGCGAGCGCGGGCGTCGATGGCAAAGGCTCCGCCAGAGCCCGGCAGGGCCCGCACCGGGTTGATCTCTATTTCGACAATTTGCGGAAAGTCGAGAGCCAGTTGGGCCAGCCGGGCCAGGATGTCCATCACGGCCTGGCGGTCCACAGCCGGCAGGCTGCGGAAGCCGGCCAACTTTCGGCCTGCCCAAGTGGCCTGCAGCATCTCCGCCGCTTCGCGCCGGCTTAATGGTGCCAGGGCAAAGGTTACGTCTTTCAAGCCTTCCACCTCGACCCCGCCGGAACCGAACATTACCATGGGTCCGAACTGTGGATCGCTGACGACACCCACAATCACCTCCTGGCCCGGAGGCAGCATGCGCTGGACATGGGCGCCCTCCAGCCGGGCGGTGGGCCGGGCCTGGCGGGCCCGTTCGGTGACAGTTTCGAAGCCCTGGCGTACGGCCGGGCCATCCGGGAGGTTGAGCAACACGCCGCCGACATCGGATTTATGCGGGATGTCGGGTGAGGCCACTTTCAAGACCACCGGATAGCCCATTTTTTCAGCCAATGCCACGGCTTCAGCCGCGTTTGTTGCCAGCACCGGTTGGACGGTTGGGATGCCATAGACTGCCAGCAGTTGGTTGGTCACCTCCGCCGGCAGGAATTCTCCAGCGGCCTGTCCTTCCAGCAGCCGGGCGGCGGCGTCTTTATTAATATCGGCGAAGGTCCAGTCGTGGTCTTCCGGCAGGCGGCGCCATTCGGCATAGCGGGCCAATGCCCCCATGGCTGAAGCGGCCCATTCCGGGAAGCGATATTCAACCACCTGGGCGGCCCGCGCAAAAGCAACCCCTTCCTGGATCAATTGATCCCCCATCAATACCAGGATGACCGGCTTGGCCGACATCTGGATGATGGGCAGAATGGCTTTAGTCACCGCTCCGGCGGAGGAGGCCGGCGGCGGAGGGGAGATGACAATCACCCCATCCACGCCATCATCGGCCAGCAGAGTCTGCAGACACTGGGCGTAATGTTCCGGTGGAGCCGAGGCCAGCATGTCCACCGGATTGTGGGTGCTGGCGGCAGGGGGCAGAATGGCCTTCAGGGCAGCGTCGGTTGCCGCACTCAGATCGGCCAGTTTGAGGTGATTCAATTCCAAAGCATCGGAGGCGGTCACCCCCGGACCACCGGCGTTGGTTAAAATGGCGATGCGGCGCCCTTGGGGCAGCGGGCACCAGGCCAGGGCGCGGGCCCAGTAGAACATCTCTTCGCTGGTGTTGGCGCGCAGCACACCAGCCTTGTGAAAGGCGGCATCAAAAGCCGCTTCCTGCCCGGCCAGGGCGCCGGTGTGGGAGGCCGCCGCGCGTTTGCCGGCTTCGAACCGGCCCACTTTCAGGGCAATGACCGGTTTCTGGCGGGTGACCCGGTGGGCTGTCTCCATGAACCGCCGGCCGTTGCTGATCCCCTCCAAGTACATAGTCAGCACCCGGGTATGCGGATCCTCCGCGACCGGTTCCAGCACGTCGGTTTCGTTGACATCCGCCTGGTTCCCCAGACTGATCAGGTGCGAAAAACCCATGCCTTGGCCGCGAATCCAGTCGATGACCGCTGCACAGATGGCCCCGGAATGTGAAATAAAGGCCATGTCCCCAGGCGGTGGAGGCGGAGGTTGCAAGAAGGTGGTGTCCATCGGCAGGTGGGTGTTGGCCACCCCAATGCAGTTGGGGCCGATCAACCGGATCTGGTGGTCGTGGGCAATCTCCAGGCAACGCCTTTCCAGCGCGGCCCCATCGGCGCCGGTCTCCCGAAAGCCACCGGTGGCAATGATCACCGCCCGGATACCGCGCGTGCCGCAGTCAATCAGTGACTGGGGCACAAACTGGGGCGGCACCAGCATCAGGGCCAGATCAACCGGATCGGGAATATCGGCAATTTGATGGTAAATCGGGCGGCCCAACAGCTCATCTCCTTTGGGGTTGACAAAGTGAACTGCGCCGGTGTAGCCGCTTTGTACCAGATTGCGCGCCAGACCATACCCCAACTTGGTGGGGTCGCGGGAGGCGCCAATCACAACAATGCCCTGGGGGGCAAAGAAAGGGAGAAGGGATGGATTGTTCATACCTCTATTATAGGGGCAAATGTCAACCAAATGTAAAGCGATGTAATCAGTAATTCACCGTATAATAGAAATGTCCATTTTATGGATTTATCAACGGCCATCCGCCGCCATTGGCAGTCATCTGACACCCTTCGTCATTGGCAGTCATCTGACACCCTTCGTCATTGTTCGTCATCGTTTGTCATTGTTCCTCATCGCTCGACATCATTCGTCATCGCTTGTCATTGTTCGTCATTGTTCGTCATTCTTCGTCATTGTTCGTCATTCTTCGTCATTGTTTGTCATTCTTCGTCATCGCTCGCCATCGTTCGCCATCGTTCGCCATTGTTCGTCATCGTTCGTCATCGCTCGTCATCGCTCGTCATTGTTCGTTATTGCTCACCATCGTTCACCATCGCCCGTCATCATCCATCATAATTCAAAGGTCATCCATGTCCGCGCTTTTGCCCAAATCCGCCCCGATTCGCTGGCAAGTCATTTTGCAGCAGGCCGCCCTGCTGCTGGGGGTCAGTTTTGTTTTGATCTTAAACGGTTCGACCAACCTGCTGATTGACAGCCAGACCCTGCTCTACAGCACGATTGCTTTCACCCTGCTGGGGCTGGCCTGGTTGCTCGGGCGCCAGGTGGCTCCCAACCCCTTGCGCTTGAGCCTGGTGGCCTGGTTTGTGATTTATGCCCTCACCGTCCTGGCATCCGATGATCCGCGCCGCTCCCTGACCCAGATGCTGCTGATGACCCAGGCGGTCTTTTTGTTTTCCCTGGCGGCGGATCTGGCGGCCCGTGGCTGGTCTGCGGCACTGTGGGTGCGCACCTTCCTGCTGCTGGGGGCCCTGGTCACCCTGGTGAGCTGGCTGGGCGCCCTGCAGTGGTACCTGGACTGGCTGCAAACCATGCCCGGGCGCTGGCTGCCGGACAGCCTCTATCGGCCGGATTCAGCCAACATCATTGCCGCGGTGATGAACTTGATTCTCATGCTGACACTGGCAGCGTTGCGCACCAGCCGCGGGCGGCTGGCCCGGATGGGATTGGTGTTGCTGGCGCTGGGCGCCGGAGGAATGCTTTTCCTGACCTCCTCCCGCGGGGGCTGGTTGGGGGCGTTTGCCGGGATGATGGTCATTGGATTGAGCGGTCGAGAGCGGCTGAAAACCTGGCTGGGGACCGCCTGGGGCTGGCTGCGTGGCCGTCCGGTGCTCCTGGGGCTGGCCGGGATCCTGCTGCTTGGGGTGGTTGTGGGTGGGTTTGGCCTGTTGTACCGCCAGACCCAACATGGCAGTCACATGACCATTGCCCTGGCGCGTTCAGAATTCTGGCCGCCGGCCTGGCAGGCCTTCCAATCGTCGCCCTGGGTGGGCACCGGACCCTTCACCTATGCCGGGGCGTTTATTCGCAATAATTCAATCCCGCCGGCCCCGCTTTACATCCATGCCCACGGGACGCTCTTCAATCTGCTGGCTGAAATGGGCCTGTTGGGTCTGTTGGGAATGACCGGGCTGGCCCTGGGCAGTGCCTGGCTGATGTTCAGGCGCATGCAGACCGCACATGGTGAGGTTCTGATGGGGCTGATTGCCGCCGCAGCCAGCCTGGCCGCGCTGGGTGTTCACAGCCTGGTGGATTGTTTTCATACCGAGCCAATTGCCCTCTGGCTGTTTGTCATGATCCTGGGCATGGCTCTGGGGGGAGCCCAGCCGGTGGCGCGGCGGCCGCGGCGGCCTGTCTGGGTGCTGCTGCTGATCCTGGCTTTATGGGGGGAATTTTGGCTGACCTGGCCTTACCGTGCGGGTGTCGTGGCGGCCAACCGCAACGACTGGTCCCAGGCTGCGGCGCTCTTCCAGACAGCTGTCGATCGTGATCCCGGGGCTGTGATGGCCCACCAGCAGCTGGCCTTGGCCGAAAGCGTTCTTGCCGGGGGAGACGGTTCGCATCCGTCCAATCCTGGCCGACTTGACTTGGCCATTGCCGAACTGGAACGGGTGCGGGATCTGGAGCCCACCTGGCCGGTGAACGCGGCTAATTTGGGGGCACTGTATGAGCGGCAGGGCGAATTGCTTGCGGCCCAGTCCGCCTGGGAGGCCGCTGCTGCAGCAGCCCCCCGCTCGCCGCTCTACCAGTTGAACCTGGGGCGCTTGGCTGAGGAAAATACGGACTGGGCGGTGGCCGGTCCGGCCTACGGCGCGGCACTGGCGGAAGCCCCTGACCTGGCTGCGGCGTATTTCTGGCAGCAAACCGCTTACCGCCGGCAGTTCATCCAGGACTGGCGGCAGGAAAATCCCTCCTTGAGCCTGGCCCAGTGGGAGGCTGAACTGGCCGGGCGGCCGGACCGACTGCTGCTGCTGGTCCGGGTGGCCGACGATTATTTGGCCGCGGGTCGGACGGCGGACGCCGCCGAAGTCATTACCCGGGCCCGGTTTGCCTATGCCGTGGAGCCCGGGGAAACCATTGAGTTGGGCTGGCTGCAGGCTGAGCTGGCCTACCAACAGGGCGACTTGCCGCGGGCGATTGCGCTGGGATCCCAGGCGGTTGCCAGCTATCAACTGCAAGGTATTTATGGCCCGGGCTCTTTTGGCTTGCTGCGCTATGGCCCGATCATGTTCCGCCGCCCGGCCATGGCGCTGGAACTGGTCCCCCAGTTGACCCTGCTGCCAGTGTCCGACACTTGGGCCTTGCGCCAGGTGCGGCTGGCGCAGTGGTACACCGCCGCCCAGGATCCGGCCCGGGCAGCGGAAATCTTGGCTGCTTTGCAACAGCAGGTGCCGGCAGACTATCTTGAATCATTGAAGTGAGGTGTTTAT
>DAOQTN010000137.1:0-6761 GCA_035340555.1 Anaerolineaceae bacterium
AAATTTTTGCCAGGCAGTCACCACCTGCCGCCAGGTGTCTTCAAACGTGCCAATATTGCGAATAACGACCCCGGCCGCCGCCATTTTCTGTTCCTGCGGTGGCTGGGCTGCAATCCGCTGGCGGGCTTCCGCTTCTGACATATGGCGGTTCTGGGTCAGACGGGCAATCTGGGTTTCGGGCGGGGCGTAGGTGACCACGATTTTGTCACAGGATTTTGCCATGCCACTTTCCAGCAGCTTGATGGCTTCAATGACGATCACCGGCTGGGTGGCATGTTGGACGATAAAATCAACCGCCTGGGCCACCAGGGGGTGAACAATCTTCTCCAGCAGCGCCAGGGCTTCCGGCTCACTGAAGACCAGCCGTCCCAAACGGTTGCGGTCGATTTGTTCATCCGGTCCCAAAACCCAGGTTCCAAATGCCTTCACCACTGCCTGGTACCCGGGGGCTCCCTTGGCAATGGCGCGATGCACCAGGGCATCCGCGTCAATGCCGTAAGCACCCAGATGCTCCAGCATCCGTCGCACAACGCTTTTGCCGGTGCCGATGTTGCCGGTGAGACCGATGACGTATTTGCCGGGCCATTTGCTCATTGCTCCACCTCAGGCGGGAAGAGATAATTTCACACAGATAACATCATTATTATACCATTCATTTATTTTATCCATGACGGCCGGGCGGTGAGACTGTCCGGAAAAATGTGACTGCTGGGATGTTCCCATCACACCCGTCAGATATGAGACATTTTTATCCAGACCGGCCATGTTGAGCCTAAAGGTGGGATTGGCACCACGGATTCTCCCAGCCTGCCGAAACTTTTGTGGGTTGGCTGCGCTGGCGGGTGTGTTCTGGTGCTGGTGGACCCGATCAATCGCCCCGTTTTGGGGCCGCGATCAAATGCACTTTACCGTGGCTTCTATTTTTCCGGAATGGCGGATCCGGACGAACCAGCTCAAGGACGGTATAGGAGGGATGGGCGAACGGTGATCAATTTGACCCGGTCCGATCGCTCCTTTGGCTCTGGCGGTTAGTCAGGTATAATACCGCCAGTTTTCATGGCCCAAATTTCAGGAGGTCCCCCATGTCCAAAGCACAGCCCCGGCTGTCCCCCTGGCAGCAGTTCCGCAAGGATATTGCCGCTGAAAAATTATCCTGGCGCACTGTCCAGGACTACGCGCTGATCCTTCTTGGTGCACTGGTTCAGGCCCTGGCGATGCGTTTGTTTTTGATCCCGGCCCAACTGGTCAGTGGCGGCATCAGCGGTGCGGCCCAGATTATTAATTACTTCAGCGACTGGCCAATCGGTTTGATGGTCTTCCTGGGTAATGTGCCCATGTTCATCCTGGGCTGGCGCTACCTGGGGGGGGCGCGTTTTGCACTGCGCACCGCCTTGTCAGTGACCGCTTTTTCGCTTTTCACCGATCTGCTGGTTTTATTCATTCCGGCCGGAGGGGTGACCGATGATCTGGTCCTGGATTGTCTCTACGGCGGTCTGCTGCTGGGCGTTGGTCTGGGGATTGTCTATCGTGGGCGCGGCACCAGCGGCGGATCGGATATTCTGGGGCGGATCCTCAATCACCGGTTGGGCATTTCCATCTCCCAAGCCTACCTCATCACTGATACGATCGTCGTGCTGGCGGGTGGTTTTGCCTTTGACTGGGAAAAAGCCCTGTATGGCATGGTGGTCATTTACGTCAGCGGGCTGGCGGCCGAAATGATTTCTGAAGGTTCGGCGATCTTCCGCACCGCCATCATCATCACGGCCCAACCCCGCGAGGTTTCCCGCCGGATCATGGAATCCTTGGAACGTGGTGTCACATTGCTGTCCGGCACCGGAGCCTACACCGGGACGGAGCGGGAGGTGCTTTACTGTGTGATCACCCGTTCGGAGGTGAACCAGTTGAAGGAATTGGTCCGGGAAGTGGACGCGAGCGCCTTTATTGTCATTGGCCAGGCTCACGAAGTGTTGGGAGAGGGCTTCCGCTCCCTGGTCCGGATTGAATGAAACGCTAACCCCCGGCTGACAGCTTCAGGATGCCCGCCTGGACCAGCATGGCGCTGGACAGACCGATCTGCCCCAGATGATAGGTCAGCATGACCCAGAAACGTCCATGCGGCAGTCGCTGGACAAAACGGTCAAAAGCCAGCAGCGAATCCGAGAAGACAAATAGGGCCCCGCCAACGCAGGCCAACAGGGCTGAGCGGGGGGGCCATTCCGGTCGCAGCAGGGTGAACAGGGTTGACAGCAGCATCAGGCTGATGACGCTGCCGTAGAGCACCACGGCCAGGCGCAGCTTCCGGCCCGAGGCGCGCCGCAGCAGCCCCCGGCGGATCGTCCGGACGATGAAAAAGCCCCCGGCCCCAATCCCGGCGATCAACAGCAGGCTGACCCAATGGAGGGGGGGCGGGGTGGGGTTGAAACTGACAATATAAAAAATGTGCCCCAATAAAAAGGCGGTCAGCCCTTCCAGAAACAGACTGTGGGACAGCAGCAGGATGTCGCCCAGCAGTGAGAAAATCAGGCCGATGCCGAACCAGAACAACGGCCCTTCACCCTGGCCCAGACTCCAAAACCAGACATTCAGCGCCAGCAGGGCGGCGGGTTTAACCACCCGGTTCAGCATGGTCCACTCCCGCCAGGCGGCATACCATTCAATGACCATGATGGCGCAGGCCAGATAGAACCAATACATTCTGTCTCAAGCCTCGTCCACGCGCTGATAGCCAAAGCGGGCCAGTGCATTGGGATCATCGCGCCAGTTTTTGCTGACCTTGATGTGCAAATCCAGGTACACCTGCCGTCCGCTCATGGCTTCAATTTCCTGCCGGGCTGAGGCGCCGATCTTTTTGATCATACTGCCGTTTTGTCCGATCAGAATGGATTTTTGTGAGTCGCGTTCCACGAAAAGGGTTGCGGCAATATAGGCCAGGGTTTCACTGCGTTCCTTGTATTCATCAATCCGGACGGCTACCGCGTGCGGCACTTCATCGCGCAGGTGCAGCAGCACCGCCTCCCGAATGAGATCGGCGGCAATTTCGCGTTCATACAGATCCGTAACCTGCTCCGCGTCGTAGAAGGGCGGGCTTTCCGGCAGCAATTCGATCACGGTGGCCAGCAGCCCGGGAAGCGAATTTGGCCGGGTGGCAGCCACCGGGTGCAATTGGGCCTGGGGCAGCAGGGCGGCCACCGCATTTTGCCGGGTCTTGAGCTCCGCCTCGGTGACCAGATCGGTCTTGTTCAGGACGGCCAGGATGGGGCCGGGGCGGGACAGACCGGACAACCGGGTGGCAATGGCCTTGTCTTCAGCGGTCAAGGCTTCGGTCGTGTCGATGATCCAGAGGATCACATCTGCATCCGCCAGGGCATCAACGGCAACCTCGTTCATGTAATCACCCAGTTTGTGATGCGCCTGGTGCAGACCGGGGGTATCCACCAGGACCAGTTGGGCCTGCGGCAGGGTCAGGATGCCAAACTGCCGCCGCCGCGTGGTTTGTGGGCGGGGGGAAACCGCGGCCACTTTTTGCTGCAGCAGGGCATTCATCAAGGTCGATTTGCCGACGTTGGGACGGCCGATCAAAGCCACAAAACCGGCCCGATGGGATTGGGTTGCCATGGGGTCAGCCTGCCTTCCAGCGGACAGGATCATGACCTTCGAGCCTGAGGAGCCAGGCTTTGGTTGCCAGTCCGTTTTTGCCCCCATAGCCATGCAGTCCGCCAGTGCTTCCGATGACGCGATGACAGGGAATGATGATTGGCATCGGGTTGGTTGCCTGAGCGCGCCCGACCGCCCGGGCGGATCGGGGGGACCCAATGGCTGCAGCGATTTGCCCGTAGGTGCTGACTTCCCCGAAAGGAATGGCATACGTGGCCTGCAGGGCTTTCTGCTGGAAGGGACGCAGACAGTCCCAGTTGATCGGCAGATCAAAATCCCGCCGCCGACCGGTCAGATATTCCCGGAGTTGCTGCACGGTAGCGGCGAGGATCCGGGCGGCATCCGGAGGTGTCAGACCTGCGGTCGGCAGGGGATCCTTTTGGCCAAAAAACACCTCACACAGTCCTTGCACTGAAACAGTCAGGGTGAAGCTCCCCAACGGGGTGTCGGTCAGAACAGCGGAAAATAAGGGGTCCAGAGGTCCAACTTTCATGGTATTGTTAGCTTCCTGTAAGGTGGGCGTAGGGTAAGCGTAGGGTACACGTCAAGCAGGCTGAAGATCTGTCTGGTAATATAGACTTCGAAGGGCGACTTCTCTTCTTCTCCTCCTTGATAGTGTGCCGGGGTCGGCGTCCCCGGCACACTCTGATTCTAACACGTTTTCGTTCTAATACGTTTTCGGGGTTTTACGACCGGCTGTATCGGGCCATGGTATTTTAAACCGATTCACACACTTGGGGAGAAAAAACTGTGTTACACTTTGCACCAACACTCCGCACCGGTCACGGGCAGCCGGGGTTAAAATGTAATGTAAGACAATCCCAATAAGAGGTGTTTAATGGAATTGACCATGGAGAAAACCCGGGCGCGTGCTCGCCGGCGCCGTATCCCGACCACCCGACGGGAACGTTGGGCCTGGTATTTTTATGATTTTGGCAACTCTGCTTATGCCGCGGTCGTCCTGCTGGCGGTTTATTCAGCCTACTTCAAGGGCCAGGTGGTGGGCGGATCGGAAGGTACCCGGCTCTGGGGTGTGTCGGTGGGGATTGCCATGCTGGTGGTGGCCCTGCTCTCGCCGATCTTGGGCACTCTGGCGGATTACACCGCCTCCAAAAAGAAATACCTCTTTATTTTCTCAAGCATGGCCATTGTTTTCACCGCGGCGCTGTTTTTTGTACAGCCGGGCAATATTTTCATCGGCATGCTGTTCTTCATTCTGGCGGAGATCGGCTATCGCAGCGGGCAGGTTTTCTACAACGCCCTGCTGGGTGATATCGCTGGTCCCCATGAAATGAGTCGGGTTTCCGGCAATGGCTGGGCGATTGGTTCCGCCGGGGGGATTGTTTGTCTGCTGGTGGTGCTGCCGATGATTGTCCTGATTGGCGGGACGTTTGTGGTTCGCATTGCCTTCTTGATTACCGCCGCTTTTTACCTGGCTTCCTCGATCCCGATTTTCATCTGGTTGCGCGAGCGGGCCGAGCCCCAACCTCTGCCGGAGAAAACCCACGTCCTGCCGCTGGCCTTCCGCCGCCTTGCCGACACATTCAAGGCCATTCGCAATTACAAGGAACTGGTTAAGTTTATTGTGGCCTTCCTGGTTTTCAACAATGGGATCATGATGACCCTGGATTTTGCCGCCATCATCGGCGCTACTTTGTTTGGCATGACGCAGACCCAGCTGATCATCTTTGTCATCATCGTGCAAATCACCAGCGTGCTGGGGGCCTTCCTCTTTGGCAAGCTGGCCGGGCGGTGGAGCAGCAAATATTCCCTGATCATCGCCCTGGTCATGATGATTGTGGCGGTGGCCCTGCTGTTTATTGTCGATTCGCTGGTGATGTTTAACGTCATTGGCGCCCTGGCCGGTTTTGCCTTGACCGGGGTCCAGTCCGTCAGCCGCACCATGATTGGCCAGATGGCACCGGAGGACCGCAGCACCGAATTTTATGGGTTCTTTTCGGTTGCCGGTCAGATTTCCGCCTTCATCGGCCCGGCGTTGTACGGCTTCGTGGCAGCCGGAGCCGCCGTCTGGTATGAAAACCAGGGCATGGCGGTCATCCCGGCGGAACAAACCGGCATGCGGGTGGCGGTTATTGCCATGGTGGTTTTCCTGACATTGGGGCTGGTGTTGACATTTTCCGTCAAGAAGCCGGAACTGATGGCGGCTGAGCCGCCCGCCGAACCAACCCCCCAGCCGTCCCAGGGCTAGCAGTCATGGCTTTACCAGCGCAAAATGTGACCTATCCCCGCCGGGTTGTCCTCCGGCGGGTCCTGCGTTTCCTGATCCGCCTGGTTTTCAGCGTCATTGCGGACTTTAAGATTGAAGGACGTGAGAACCTGCCGAAAAAGGGTCCCCTGTTGGTGATCATCAATCATTTCAACTTCCTGGACCCGGTGGCGTTGATCGGCATCCTGCCTTGGCCGATTGAGTTTCTGGGCGGCACCAAGCTGCCCAATGCGCCCAAATACGTCTGGTGGCTCCAGCGTTTGTACGGTGTGCTGCATGTCAACCGCGGCGGTGTCTCCCGTGAGACCCTGCTGGCCTCCCGCAGTGTACTCAAACAGGGCGGGATCCTGGGGATCGCCCCGGAAGGCGGCAGTTGGGCGGCGGTGCTGCGTCCGCCGCGCCCGGGGACATCCTACCTGGCCACGACGGTGGCGGCCCCCATCCTGCCGATCGGCCTGGATGGCCTGACCGAGGTCTTCCCCTTAAAATTTGGCCGTCGGGCGCGAGTTACCATCCGGATCGGCCAGCCTTTTGGCCCATTTTATGTCTCTGAGCGTGGGGAAACAAATCGGGACCGGCTTGAGGAACTGGGGCATGAGATGATGCGCCAGATTTCGGTCCTGATTCCGCCGGAACGCCGCGGCCACTACTCCGATGATCCGGCCGTGCGCGCCGCAGCTCAAGGTACCGAGATCTATCCCTGGGCGGATCAAACCGAAGTGTAGCCGGACCAGCCACACCGGCTGGGTCAGCCGGGTTGGGCGGGGTAATGAAGTCAATCAGTTCAGCCCAATCAGACCAATCAGCCCTGGCAAGGCAATCTGACGGATTTAGGCGATTAAACCCATCCGACCCATCCGACCCATCCAACCCATCATTC
>DAOQTN010000138.1:0-6728 GCA_035340555.1 Anaerolineaceae bacterium
CCTTCCGGGTGGATGAAACCACGGATATTCAGTCCTTGATTCTGACGTGGGAGGCATCCCAATTTTTGGAAAAAACTGGCCTGCAGAGTATTCGACCAGACGCCGACATCCGCCTGTCACTGCCGGGGTTGTACAATCGTTTGCTGGACCATATTCAAACTCATGCTTATTTCATGGCCCAGGATCTGGCTCGTGAAGTCCAGTGGAGCGAGGCTGTAACCAGCTGGTATGATGAGGTCTACTGGCCGCTCGTCAGTGTGATCCGGCAGCAAAAAATCCTGGCTGGTTTCCCGGGACGGACCGAGGCGGATTTGTATCTGTGGATCATTGAGCATCTCTGGTATTTGCGCCAGGAATTTCAAGACATCTCCCTGGAGGAGGCTGCGATGCATTTTACGGCAGCCTACGCTTCCCGGCCGGGGGCCCACCCGTTGGAGCGAATCCTGGGGGGAGTGCACAGCCTGGCTGTGGATGATAGTGAAAAAGCGCCACCGGCTGGGGATGGCGCTTGACGGGACGGGAGTCGAACCCGCAATGGCGGCCTTGACAGGGGCATCAGGTAGCTTCCTGGACCCCGATCCAGAGGTGATTTGGCAGGATCATCCGATTGCTGCGCACTTCCATGCCGTTGGGTGGTGGAGAGTTGTCGGGTAGCATGCTGGGATGGACAAAACACAAATTGGGCTGTTGTCCATATTTGTGCTGATAGTAAATGGTGGCGGCGTTGATTTTGGCCGTCAGATCCAGCTTGGGATCATTGTCAAACCAGAGCATGCCAATATTCATCAGATTCCTCCAGATCGGTGCTTAAAGAGCATCGGCCAGCGGTGTTTGAAACGCCAGCCAGTTTCCACTGATTTGTACAGAAAAACGCCCCACACCCGAATTGGTCCTTTGGGGACCCTCATCGGATTGGGCCAGCCGGCGGGCTGTGCTTGGAGCATTTACCTGGCCGAGCAACCGGGTGTGGAAACCGGTCATCAATCGGCCCAGCGCGGTGGATGCCTCAGGACTGACTGTGGCAATCGTCCAGACGTTCATCGCCGGTCCCTCTCGCAGCAGCCAGTCGAAAAAAATCTGAGGTTCATCATCCCAAGTTTTGACTTGTTCCAGACCATCCAACAGCATAACCTGGGCGGCTCCCAATTCCCGACCCCACCGACGTTGCTCGGTTACGGCCGCGAGCTCCACCACCTGATCACCGGCTGACCGTTCCCAGGTTGGATAGATCCCACCATGCCCCGCCCATTCCTCCGGTTTGGGTGACAGGATGCTGAGCTGAACATCATAACGGGAATTATTCCGGCTGAGGGAGTTGGCGATGACTTTCAGCAGGTTGGTTTTCCCGGCACTTTTTTCTGCGCAGATCAGCAGGGGTCCGGGACGCGGGTCGTTGAGATCAAACAGGATCGGGTAGCCATCATCGCCCTGACCCAACACTGCGGTTTGTACCGGTAAATAGGGGAAATCCACCAGAATATCCTCCAGAGTCAGAAACTTGGGGGTGGTTTCTGGGGCAACAATATAAGAATTCAGGGTTCTGGTCAGTTGCATGATCATCCGTCCTCATGTGAAAATAGAACTAACGGTCTATCAGCTCCATTGTAGCACATTAGAACATAAATTCAATGGTTTAAGATTAGAATAATCTTAAAGATTCCTGCCGGCCGGTCTCGTCACCTACTCAATTTTATATCCCCTGATCTGCAGTTCCTCATCCCCCCCAATAATCACCGAGCAGGCGGGATCCATGGCCAGTGAGAACAAATGCTTATCAGTTTCGATTGCTCCCAACTCCCGGCCGGTGGCCACCTCCCATAATCGTAACTGCCGATCGGCACAGATGGCCACCAGGCTGCGATCCTGGCTGACGACAGCCGCTGTAATCCGTCCCTGGCTCTCAGCGAAAACACCCCCACCCCGGCCGGTATCAGGATCGATGAATCCCCGACTGGTGTATAAGCTCTCCTGGTCTGGAAACGCCGCCCATTGGCTGTCGATGCGGCAGTCATACTGGTACACCTGTTTTCTCGTTGTCACCAGGTCCGTGATTTCCAACTGGTCATATTTCAAGCCGCCCACCTGAACAAAATGGCGGCCGATGACGGTGTGCGCCGCACCCGAGCCATACCAGTGCCCCTGTTCCTTGGCGGCCTCAAGATTCCACAAATACCAGTTATATGCATCGTAATTGATATAAGCCGGGTTAATCACCGCCACACTGGTCAGCGCCCATTTCAAGTCAGGACCCAGAATTATTTGGTTATTCCATCGTGTATCTGGAGGTTGAAACTGGAGCAATCGGCGGATTGGCGCAGCCCGGCTAAGATCCCATTCCATGATGCTGCCATCAGCGGCGCCAGAAACAATTTGCTTCCCTCCCGGCCTGATTTTGATGGCCAAAATCTGCCCGGCATGACCTCCCTGCAGGACCGCAAGACACCGCCCGTTCTTCCAATCCCAAAGTCGGAGGGTATGATCATCCGAACCGGTCAACAGGTGCTGACCTTCCTTCAAATAAACCAGGACGTTGACATTCCCCTGATGGCCGATCAATTGGGTGCGGATATCCCCGGTCACCAGATCACGCACCGCCAGGGTCGCCCGATCACATCCCACTGGAGTGATCACGACGCCACCCGCAGGGGGGATGGAAAGCGGAGCGGGTGTCCCCCGGCTGCTTAATGTGCTGAAAAGTTGTTTGCCGGAACTGATCTGCCATTTCCGTAAACTGGTATCGTCTCCTGCCGAAATTAATTCATCACCATTTGAGGCACTGACCAGCTGGCGGATTGCTCCGGACCCATGACCAGCCAAATTCCGCTCCAACTGACCGGTTGGCCAACCCCAGACACAGATCCTGCCATTATTATGGCCCGAGATCAAGTTTCTCCCGTCCGGTGTGAATGCCAGCGCCGTGACCCGGCTCCCGGTTGTCATCAGTTCCGGCCCTGCCATCAGGCCATTTTCCCAATTCCAACATTGAATAGATAATTCTGCGCCGATCAGGAGGTGGTTTGGATGGGGACAGATTGCCAATGGTACATAAATACCATTGCTTGCTCCCTGCTGCCAGATGATCTTTCCCTCAGCCAGATCCCAACCCACAAGGATGTGCCCATACCGGCAAAATCCATACCGGCCATCAGGTGAAATAACCGGAGCCTGGCGGTAATAAGCATTGCTGCCTGCGCTCCCCTCCGGTCTGGGGAGGATCACACCAGGAGCATCATGCTCAAAATCCCAGACCTGGGCTTCACCTCTGATAAAAATGCCCCACCGTCCATTCTCCGCCACAGTGATGTACTCACCAGAGGGCTTGGCCCGTTTGCGCCACGCCTCCACCCGGCTTGTATCTGCCGCGGGCAGGTCAACCACACCGCCGGTCTCCCCCACCACCACGGCACAGGCGCCATCCGGGGTTAGGTACATCCAATGAACCTTGTCATACCCACCCCAATTGCCGCGGTCCACGCGGTGACCGGTTTCATAATCCCAGATGATCAATTCGCGGTCTTGATAATTCAAGGTCAAGACGTAGCGGCTGTCCGGCGTGATCGCCGCACACATGATTCCAAAGTTGCGATGACCCAGCCGGGGGTCCTGTTCGGTCAGTGGCGTTGATTGCCAGGCCGGCACCAAGCTGAAATGATGACCCGGCAGGTTCTGGTTGCAAGTTTTCATTTGATTACCTCAGGGGGATCAGAAAATAACGTGGGAGAAGGTTGTCCGGCCACCAATGCCAGTAAATCCAGTATACCTGAAAAAATTCAACCCAAATTTAACACATCCCCCCAATCATTCCAGTCTCCTGAAACTTTGGGGGCCGTAATGGGTCACGAAATATTCCTGCCGCGAAAAAGGGCCTCAAATCATGAAGTCTTCTCCCCGCCAGACGCCGCCCTCGGGAGCATGCACCTGGGTGCTCTGCAGCACCCCGGCCCCATTCCCATTCCAGCCGCCGTGGGCTTCCCGGGCATCGCTGACATGAAAATGCAGCCGGTTCTCAACCGCCTCCAACCGTCGCATCAAGGCAGCCACGGAGTCCCCCAACGTGTCGGGCAGGCGGCCGTGTTCCAGGTCCGGCGCTTCGCTGCGCGGGCGGCTGCGCACCACCACCTGGCCGGGCACGCCCACGATGACCGAGTTGGCCGGTGCCGATTTGACCACCACGGCATTCGCGCCAATCCGGCTGTTAGCCCCAATCTGGATATTGCCCAACACCTTGGCGCCGGCTCCAATCACCACATTGTCACCAATGGTGGGATGGCGTTTGCCCTTCTCCAGACTCACCCCCCCCAGCGTCACCCCGTGATACAGTGTCACATCCTGCCCGATCTCGGTGGTTTCACCGATGACCACCCCCATGCCGTGGTCGATGAAGAACCCAGCCCCAATCCGGGCCCCGGGATGAATTTCAACCCCGGTGAAAAACCGCATCATCTGCGAAATCATCCGCCCGGCCAGATGGAATTTTCGCACCCAAAAGGCGTGGGCAATCCGGTGTCCCCAGACGGCGTGCAGCCCGGCGTAATTCAACACCACTTCCAGTCGACTGCGCGCGGCCGGGTCCCGGTCCATCACCGCCTGAACATCAGATTTTAGCATTCTGAATAGATTCATTTTTTACTCCACCAAATCGGCATACAGCGCTGTGCTCAGGTAACGTTCCCCAAATGAGGGGATGATGACCACGATCAGCTTGCCGGCATTCTCCGGCCGCTCCGCCAGCTGCAGGGCGGCCCAAGTCGCTGCTCCTGACGAAATTCCCACCAACAGCCCTTCCTGACTGGCCATTGCCCGGGCCACCCGGAAGGCATCCTCGTCCTCAACCCGGATGACTTCGTCGTAGATTCCGGTATTGAGGATTTGAGGCACAAACCCGGCGCCAATTCCCTGCAGGGAATGGGGGCCTTTGACGCCGCCTGAAAGCAGCGGGGATGCCGCTGGTTCAACCGCAACCACCTGCAAACCTGGCTTACGCGCCTTCAATACCTCGCCGATCCCGGTGATGGTACCGCCGGTGCCCACCCCGGCCACCAGGATATCCACCTGTCCTTCCGTATCCCGCCAGATTTCCTCCGCAGTGGTGCGGCGGTGAATTCCAGGGTTGGCTGGGTTGTCGAACTGCCCCAGGATCAAATAGCGCGGATCTCCGGCCGCCAATTCCTGGGCCTTGCGGATGGCACCGGCCATGCCCTCACTGCCGGGGGTCAGGATGAGTTCAGCCCCGTAGGCCCGCAGCAGCATCCGCCGCTCCCGGCTCATGGTATCCGGCATCACCAGCGCGCAGTGGTAGCCGCGTGCCGCGGCCACAAAGGCCAGGGCAATTCCGGTGTTGCCGCTGGTTGCCTCCAGCAGGATCGTGTCCGGGCCGATCAAGCCGGCCTGTTCGGCAGCATCCACCATGGCCACGCCGATGCGATCCTTGACGCTGTGCGCCGGATTGAAGTATTCCAGTTTTGCCACCACAGTGGCCGCGCTGCCGGCCGTCAGCCGGCGCAGCCGCACCAGGGGGGTATTACCAATCAATTCGGTAACATCATTGGCTATTTTCATATCAATCTCCATCTCAATCTTCATCAAAAGACAGTCCATTAATTAAAAAAGGCCAGCAGAATCAAAAGCAGCGAACTGCTTTCCAGCATCCATTTCGTTGGAGTGCGGGGTCGGCTGTCCGCTGCCTGATCTGCTGACCGGGGGCAAGCTTTGTCAGGCTGGGACTAGGGCACGCCCCGCCGCTGACACATGCAAGTATTTGATCTAATTATGACTAATTTTATAATCATATCCATGATTATAATGCAGGAAATTCGTTTGTCAAGGTGGTTTATCCCCGCGTCCAAGCTTTGACAAGTTCCTGCTGGACCAATTTTCCCAAAACAAAACCAACCAGACTTTGGCATATGTGCCCGGGCGCAGTAAAAACCTGGCTGGGCTTGCGGCAGCCTCGCACCGGTTTCACACCCACCTCATGCTCGGCTAATGTCGGTTTCACACCGGTCTTGCGCCGGTTTCATGCCGGTCTTGCGCCGGTTTCATGCCGGTCTCGCGCTGGTCCCACGCCAGTCTTGCGCCGGCCTCAAAATCTCCAGGCTTCAGGCCAGGCATAGGCCAGCGCCAGCAGCGCCCCAAGTGCTCCAGCATAGTAATAAAACCACGCCCGCTTAAACCGGTACAGTAAAAACCCGCAGACGGCCACCACACCAAGCATGGCACTGACGGATAAAACCGGTCGCGTGTAAAGCGCGTGTCCTGTTGTGATGATCGTTGCCGCCAACGGCCCGGTCAAGAGGATTGCTTTAAGCAAGTCCGGCAGCCGCGTACCCAGCAAAATCAGATACAGCCCCACCAGCGCATAGGTGCATCCCCGGCGCAGCGCGTCAGCCGGGAAATCCTGGGGATTATTGGGGAATAACACCGACTCCAACAGCAGAAAAATACCCAAATACAACACCAAGGTGAACGCAACCATGATGGCTGCGCCAAGGGGGGTCAGCAGCAGGGGCAGCCAGAGTGTCCGGCAACTGCTTTTTTTCATAAAAATTTCCACTCCCGGAGGCTGGATTGCAACTCATGCGCCGTCAGATCCAATCCAAGCGGTGTGATGGAGACGTAGCCATTGGCCAGCGCCCCAATATCGGTGCCCTCATCCGGTACGCCGGTGGGGGCATCGCCGCCGATCCAGTAATACGGCCGGCCGCGCGGGTCTTCCCGCCGCACCAGCG
>DAOQTN010000139.1:0-6625 GCA_035340555.1 Anaerolineaceae bacterium
TTGCATTATATCAGGGAATATCGGCGGCAATGGGTGAGTAAAATACAGTAAAGATGGGATGGAAGGCAATTTTCCCGCCCTCCGGCGAATGATATAATCGGGACACGGCGCAATCCATGGCAAATTTCGCATATTTTGTAAACCTTGCAAATCTTGCGAATCTTGCCAATTTTCCCAATTTCCCAAAATTCTTGCAGGAGGATCATATGAAGCCCCTTAAACTGCCCGGGCCAATTGCCCGAAGCATTATTGATCGAGATAAGAAGGTCATCTCGCCCTCTTACCCGCGCGGGTATCCATTTGTGATGGATCACGGCCGGGGTGTTGAAGTCTGGGACGTGGACGGCAACCGTTTCCTCGATTTTGCTGCGGGCATTGCGGTCGTCAGCACCGGCCATAGCCACCCCAAGGTGGTGAAGGCCATTCAGGAACAGGCTGAAAAATTCATTCATATTTCGTCTGATTTTTATCACAGCAAATGGGTTGAGCTGGGTGAAACCCTGGATAAATACGCTCCTTTCAAAGAAGATGCCGTCAGCTTCATGACCAACTCGGGCACCGAAAGCGTGGAAGCCGCCATCAAACTGGCCCGCTACCACACCCGGCGCTCATCCTTCATCGGTTTTTTGGGCGGTTTCCATGGGCGCACCATTGGCTCGGTCACCTTTACCGCCAGCAAACCGCACTACCGCCGCGGCTTCCTGCCATTGATGAACGGCGTCTATCATGCCCCCTTCCCGGATCCGTATCATCCCATCCTGCTCGGCCGCCCCGGTGAAGATTACGGCCAAACCGTTGTGCGTTATATTGAAGAAGAGATTTTGACCCGCCTCGTCCCGGCTGATGAAGTGGCCGGCATCTTGGTTGAACCGATCCAGGGCGAGGGTGGTTATGTGGTGCCGCCGGCGGGCTTCTTCCCGGCGCTGCGCAAGCTCTGCGACAAGCACGGCATTCTGCTGATTGCCGACGAAGTGCAGGCGGGCATGGGCCGCACCGGCAAGTGGTGGTCCATTGAAAACTTTGGGGTCGAGCCTGATATCATCACCTCGGCCAAGGGCATTGCCTCGGGCATGCCGCTGGGCGCCATGGTGGCTCGCAAGAGTGTGATGACCTGGGCCAAGGGCACGCATGGCAATACCTACGGCGGCAACCCCATCGCCTGCGCGGCGGCGCTGGCAACCATGGATCTGGTTGAGAACGGCTACCGGCAGAACGCCGCCGAAGTGGGCGCCTATGCGCTGGAACTGTTGAAAAATCTACAGGCCAAACATCCCTCGATCGGCGAAGTGCGCGGAATTGGTCTGATGCTGGGCGTCGAATTTGTCAAAGATCAGCAAACCCACGAGCCGGATGGCAAACTGCGTGACCTGGTGGTTGATCTGGCCTATGAATACGGGCTGCTGACCCTGGGCTGCGGTAACGGTGTCATCCGTATTTCGCCGCCGCTGTGCGTGACCCGCGGTGAAATGGATGAGGCGATGGCGATCTTTGATCATGCCATCGGCCTGGCCGAGGAGAAACTGCGCTGAGAGAGGCTGCAAATGCTGCCTGATTATCGCGTCCGTCAGCGGGACATGCTGCTTGAAATTGCCCGCGCCCTGGCCGAGGAACTCGACCTGGACGCCCTGCTGGGACGCGTCTTGAAATATTCGGTGGATCTGCTCGGCGGACAGGCCGGGCTGATCGCCCTGCGGGAGAGCGAGGGTTGGCGCGTGGCTGCACACCAGGGCCTGCCCTCGCCCTACCTGGATTATCTGATCCCGCTGTTGGATCAGATCCCGGAAAATGATGACCCGGCCAAGGTGGAACTGCCGGAAATCAGCCGGGTGGTGCAGGACTTGACGCGCATGGCCAGCCTGGGGACCCTGAGCGGGGTGGGGCTGCCGCTGGTGGCACGCCAGCGGGTGGTGGGGGTCATTTTTATCTTCCGCGGTTATCTCAACATGTTTTCCGCCAACGACCAGGCCCTGCTGCGCTCCTTTGCCAACCAGGCGGCCCTGGCGGTGCAAAACGCCCAGCTTTTTGCTGAAGTATCGCACGAAAAACAGCGGCTGGACACGCTGCTGAATTCGGCAGCGGACGGGATTCTGGCCTTGACCGCCAGCCAGCAGGTGGAACGCGTCAACCCGGCGCTGGCCCACATGCTGGGTCGGGATGCTGCGGCGCTGATCCAGCAGCCGCATGACCAGGTCATCCGCTGGGAGCGTCCTCCGGATGGGTTGACGCTGGAGCAGGCCGTAGCCGGCGGCTGGCCGCTGACACCCAACGCCACGCTTTACGTGGAGGGCGATCTGGCCCGGACATCCGAGCAACCGCCGCTGCCGGTGGGCATCACCTACGCTCCAGTGATGTCCGGCGACGGCACGCTGCTGCAGATTCTGGGCACGGTGCGCGATATCACCCGCTTCCGCCAAGCCGAGGAACTGAAAAGCACCTTCATCTCCATCATCAGCCACGAACTCAAAACACCGGTGGCACTGATCAAGGGATATACCAGCACGCTGCGGCGCGAAGATGCCAGCTGGGACCGGGAGATCGTGCAGGAAAGTCTCCAAGTCATCGAGGAGGAATCCGACCGGTTGAGTGTGCTGATTGAAAACCTGCTGGATGCCTCCCGGCTGCTGGCCGGTGGGATGGCCCTGAAACGCTCCGACATCTCCCTGCCCGCACTGGCCGAACGTCTGGCCCGGCGCTTCCAAACCCAGACCCAGGTCCACCAGCTGGTCGTCAGTTTCCCGGAGGATTTCCCGGTGGTGCTGGCAGATGAACAACGCATGGAACAGGTGCTGTCCAATCTGATTGCCAATGCCCTCAAATATGCCCCAGGTGGTGAAATTCGCATTCAGGGACAGGTGCGGCCGGATATCGTCATCATCTGTGTGAGTGATGATGGCCCGGGCATCGCGGCCGAAGACATCCCGCATATTTTTGACCGCTTCTACCGGGCGCCGGAGATGGCCCGCCAGACCAAGGGCGCCGGACTGGGGCTCTACCTGGTGCGGGCGGTCATTGAAGCACACGGCGGGCGCATCTGGGTCAATCCGGAGGTGGGACAGGGCGCCCGGATCTGCTTCTCGCTGCCGCGCAGTATGGGGGAATAAAACCCTTCTCTTTTGTGGTTTTGTGCTCGAGGGTTAGGTTAAACCGCCGCCAGACGGACCAGTTCCATGTGTGCGGCGACATTGCACAAAAAGGACTGATGTAAATCGGGGTCCGTGATGCGGTCGGCCTGTTGTTGCAACAGGCGCAGGGCTTCCTGCAGCACGGCAGTGAAGCGGGGATCCTGTGCTGCCTGCAGGACCTGACAGCAGGTCAGGTAGATTCGGAAGGGTTCATCGGTTCCGTCAAGTGAGTTTTGCTGCAGGTAGTTCAGAATGATGTCGACCTGCGCCAGTGCTGCCGGCACATCGTGGCGGGCAAGATCAATTCGCGCCAGGGTGGAGCGCGACTCCATGATCATGTTCTGCTCCCCCATTTCTACTCGCAGATCAATCGACTGCTGGATGGAGGCGGTAGCTTCATCGAGCCGGCCAAGGGCCAACAGAGCGTTGCTATGTCCCACCCAGGCAAATCCTTCCGCCGAACGATACCCCGATTCGCGCGTCCGGTCAAGCGCCTGCTGGGCATAATCCAGTGCGGCCTGAGGGTCATTTTGATGCTGTGCCACCAGGCAGAGGTTAAGCAGAGTGATGCATTCGCTCCAGCGTTCGCCAATTTCCCGGCTGGTTTGCAGCGCCTGCTCAAAATATTCCCGGGCGCGGACATAATTACCCAACTGGCGGTTGATGTCCCCCAAGTTGTTTACGGCGCTGCCATAGCCGCGGCGGTCGCCAATTTCAGTATAAAGCTTGATGGCCTCTTCATAGATCGTGAACACCTGGGAATAGTTGCCCTGGTGAAATTGAATGGCCCCCATGGTCCGGAGAGCCCCGGCCTGCACCGGCAGCACCCCCGCCGGGCGGGCTTTTTCCAGAGCCCGATCCATGCTGTCCAGAGCTTCATCCAGGCGGCCCTGCCGCCACAGCCCTCGCCCCCATAAATAGTACCCTTCAGCCTCCTGGGCGGGATTACCCGCCAGACGCCCCTGTTCGACCGCCGTGCGGCCGGCCTGGACTGCCGTGGGATAATCGCCATTAATTTCGGCGAAGCTTGAACGGCGCAGAGCCGCTGCCGCCAGGGCGTTCGGCGAACCCATTTCCTCCGCCAGGGATTGCAGCACATCCAGCGCTTCCTGGACCTGGGTGGCGCGGTGGCCCAGCAGATTGAGGACGTTTTCCTGGGCCAGTAAAATTTCAAAACGTTGGGATTTGTCCGCGGGTGGGGTCAGGGCCAGGGCCCGGTCCAGGTACTGCAGCGCTTCAGAATTGGCAAAGTGCTGGGCGGCCTGCTGGCCGGCCTGCAGCAGCAGGATGGAGGCGCGCACCGTCTCGCCGGCCAGTTCCAGGTGCTGCGCAACCAGGCCGGTATACTCCCGGCTGCGCTCCCCACCGTGGGCCAGCAGCCATTCCGCGGCGCGGGCATGGTAGATGCGGCGATCGCGTTTCAAGACACTCTCGTAGGTGACCTCCCGCAGCAGGGCATGCTTGAAGGTGTATTCGTGGGCTCCGGCAAAGACAGAGATCGGCCGCTGGAAGATCAGCTCCCGCTGCACCAGGGCCTGCAGGGCTTCCGTCTGATCCCGGCCTTCACCGGCCAGATGGGTCAGGGCATCATCCCAAAAAACCCGGCCAATCACTGAGGCTTGCTGCAGGCAGTGCCGTTCGGCAGCCCCCAGGCTGTCCAGGCGGGCCTGCAAAACCCCGGCCAGCGTGCCCGGCACGCGGACCTGAATCAGCCGGCTGGCATCAATCTGCCATTCCTCCTCGCCCTTGAGGATGACGCCGTCTTCAATCAGCATTTTGATCAGTTCTTCCATATAAAATGGATTGCCCTCGGCACCGCCAACCACCAGTTCCCGCAGCACCTCGGGGACCTGCCCGGCTTTTTGCAGGATCTCCGTCACCAACACCCGGCTGTCATCCCGGGACAGGGCGTTCAGCCGCAGTGGGGTGTGGCGGGGCATTCCCGCGCCCCAATCGGCATACCGCTCATAGAGGGTGGGGCGGGTCAGGCAGACCACCAGCAGTGAGCGGTCAAAATCAGCTCCCAGCAGGGTGGTGAGCAGGGCCAGGGAACTGTCATCAGCCCAGTGAATGTCTTCCAGGAACAACACCATGGTCAGCTGGGCTGCGGCCCGCATGAATTCGGTCAGATACAGAAAGGCCCGGTTGCGCAGCTGCTGGGCATCCACGCCCTGCAGGTACGGACTGGTGCTGAAGTCAAAACCGATCAACTGGCCAATGAAATGTGCCCGGATGGCAGCCTGTTCAGGGTCCAAAGAGCCCAGAACAGCCGCCACCCCCTGCTCAAACTTCTGGCGTGCGGCCGCAGGAGAATCCGTTTCATTAATTTGGAAACGGAATGCGAACATATTGCGCAGCAGCCCGTAAGGCAGGCGCTGCGTTTCCGGACTGGCGCGACCTTTAAAATAGCGGATGGGTGTGGCTTGCAGTTCCAGCCAGTTTTCAAACTCATACAACAGGCGGGATTTGCCAATGCCGGCATCCCCGATGACCGTGATGACCTGATGACGCCCGGCAGACATCACCGCCTGCAGGGCATTTTGCAGGATGAAAAGCTCCGCGGCGCGTCCGATCATGCGGGTGTGAATCCCCTCCAGACCACGGGTGCTCATGCGAAAGGCGCGCTGTTTGGCGCGCAGGGCCAGATAGGCCTGCATGGGCTCGTGTTTCCCCTCCAGGTGAACCGGGTCCAGGGGCTGGACATCAAATATCCCCCGCACCAGTTGATAGGTTTCATAAGATAAAATCACCCCGCCAACCGGGGCGGCATGCTGCAGCCGGCTGGCCGTGTTGACCGTGTCCCCCATGACGGTGAATTCGCCAGCAGCGCCCACCGATCCCAGAAACGCCATGCCGGAGTGCAAACCGATCCGGATTTGCAGCGGGCTGCCACCCAGCTGCAAGTTGGCCTCTTTCACCGCCTGCTGCATGGCCAGCGCGGCGCGCACAGCCCGTTCGGCATCATCCTCGCTGGTCGTGGTCATGCCCCAGACTGCCATCACCGCATCGCCAATATGCTTGTCGATCGTCCCGCCATGTTCCAGGATGACCCGGTCCACACACGCCCAGAGCGCATTCATCGTCTCGGTCACCTCCTCGGGATCCTGGGCGGCGGAGGCCGCGGTAAAGCCAGAGGCATCGGCAAACAGAATGGTGACCTGCTTGCGCTGCTGCTGGGATCCCTGACGGCGGAGGGTCTGCAGACGCTCCCGCATCGGGGCCAGACCGGCCTCAACCACCGCGTCACCCAGCAGAGTCCGCTGGGCTTCCAAGGCCTGAATGGCCTGTTCGAGGCTTTCAATTTCGTTCATGAATTTTTCCTGAGCGTGGGGATAGAACCAATTATACCCGAAGAAACCGGTGGTGCAGTTCACTCAGGGTAGGTGGGGTAGGTGAGGTGGATGGGGTGGACGGGGTGGATGGGGTGGATGGGGTGGGTCGGGCGGGTGGGGCAAGATCTCCGGGGGGAAGTTGTTTTGGTGGGAGCGGCTCAGCCGGAAATG